>CAZMCZ010000013.1:5182-10957 GCA_964565145.1 uncultured Pseudobdellovibrionaceae bacterium
ATTGCTTTGGCTGTCGGTGTGTGGGGGTATGTAATCATTTTTCTTGCGGCATTTATAGAAACGGCGCTTGGCATCGGGCTTCTTTTGCCCGGCTCAACAATCGTTCTTCTTGCCGGCGTTGGCGCAGCCAATGGGAGCATCCATTTTTGGGGACTCGTTCCGGCGGTGGCGCTTGGCGCAACCCTCGGGGATAACCTCAACTATTATCTCGGTAGCACATATGGACGTCGATGGATTGAGCGGAAATTGTGGATTTTGACGCCGACACATTTTGCAACGGGAAAGCGGTTTGTCGATCACCATGGCGCCAAGAGCGTGTTGATTGGTCGTTTTATCCCAACGATTAAAGAAATCGTACCGTTTATCGCAGGCGTTTTGCACATGGACCGCAAAACGTTTATGATCTACAACATTCTGGGGGCTTTTGGCTGGGCGCTTGAATGGCTGGGCGCCGGGTATTTTTTTGGCCATGCGCTTGGCGATGCGCAAAACATGATTGTTCGCGTACAAATTATCGCAGGTGTTCTCTTGCTCGGTTTTGTCATCTATTATACAATGCGCGTACGAATACATAAAACACTATGAGCTATTTTGATACGATAATGATTGCCCTTGTAGAGGGTCTTACGGAATTTTTGCCAATTTCATCGACAGGGCATATGATTGTCGTTGCCGAGCTTCTTCATGTATCGCAAGATCAATTGGTAACGAGTTTTGAGGTGATTATCCAAGTGGCGGCAATTGTTGCGGTTGTCGTATATTATCGCAGAGAGATGACGCAGATTGTTCAGCTGTGGCGACAGCTTCTTATAGCATTTTTGCCGATTGCCGTTATCGGCTTTGCGGGCGCGAAATTTTTCCAAAAACTTTTTACCGTGCGCATTGTTGCGATCATGTTTATTGTTGGGGGCATTATCTTTTTGCTTGTAGAGTGGTGGTATGGCAAAAAGCATCACTCTCACAACGAAGATGGTTCGTTGCAATCTCTAACAGACCGGCAAGCACTATGGATCGGTGTGGCGCAGATTTTTGCACTCGTGCCGGGGACATCACGTGCAGGAGCAACGATTATCGGCGGGATGCTCGCGGGACTTACGCGCGCACAGGCGACGACATTTTCTTTTTTTGTAGCGTTGCCGGTTTTGGGTGCTGCGGCGTTTTACGAGATTGTCCGACATTATGATACAATACGCACAGAAGCTTTGGGGGTGTTTTTTGTGGGATTTGTTGTGGCATTTCTCGTTGCCTATGGTACCATTGCTTTTCTCGTGCGTTTTGTCGCACGCCATCGCCTTGTCGCCTTTGGGATTTATCGTATTCTTTTTGGCATCCTCCTCCTTCTCTTTTTTATCTAAAACTTTTTATAATGGCTCAATTACAGGCAGAATTTGTACGTGGCGTCGTGGGTTCGCATAATCTGATCAATGACGAAAAACCACAAATCGCTTTTATCGGGCGCTCCAATGTGGGAAAGTCCAGCGTGATCAATATGCTCACCGGAGTGAAGAATCTCGTGCGCTCTTCGCGTACACCGGGTAAAACACAGGAGATTAACTTTTTTCTTATTGATGATGCGCGATACTTTGTCGACTTGCCGGGGTATGGTTATGCAAAAGTCTCGCAAAAACATCGTGAGAAACTGCGCAGACTGATTCTCTGGTATTTTATTTCCGGGGAAGCGCCGGTGACGCTGGCGGTACTGATTATTGACGCCAAGGCGGGACTGAGAGATTTTGACCGTGAGATGATTGCTGTATTGCAAGAGTATGGACATCCGTTTCTCATTGTTGCCAACAAAATTGATAAACTCAATCAAAAAAACCTCCACGCGTCACTGCAAAAAATCACAAAAGAATGTGGTGATGTGACAGTGATTCCGGTGAGCGCCAAAACCGGTCGCGGTCGTGAGCAATTACTATCTAACGTCCTCTTATGAAAAGATACGCATGGTTGACATTTTTCTTTCGTGAGAAGATTTTTCTTACGTTTGTCTGGGTCACACTTGGTTATGCTTTTTTTTATTCACTGTTTGTACGACAATACACCAATGCCTTTGTTGTCTTTTTGACGATTGTCTTTACGCTGGTGCCACTGATTTTGAAGCATCGCTACAAGATCAATCTGCCACGCGGGATTTCGTTGTTTGCGGTGTTTTTTTCGTATGCGTCATTGTTTCTTGGAGAAATTCATCACTTTTATGAGCGACTATGGTGGTGGGATACGCTTTTGCATGGCGCAAGCGCGCTGGTGTTGGGCTTGATGGGGCTTGGGATTATGCGCATGATGGTCAGCACCAATGTGGTACAGGCAACGGCAGGTGTGATGAGTGTTTTTGCCTTTGCTTTTGCACTGGCGATTGGTACCCTCTGGGAGATTGTAGAATTTTCGCTTGATGGGATTTTTCACACACAGATGCAGCTAAACAGTCTTGCGGATACAATGAGTGATCTCATTGTTGATGCGCTGGGCGCACTTTTGGTCGTTGGGGCGGCGTATTTGCATTGGAAATTTCATCGTGCCAATATGATCGGTCGGTGGATTGATGAGTTTATGACACAACGCATGTCACAACGCAAACACAAATAACAAAAAGATTTTGTGTTATAATGAAAGTATTATCGCCATGGGCGGTGTCTGTATCGTGGAGGGTTCTTATTAAAGCAGGGGGAGTAATGCAACAGTCTTGTTATGAGAGATCATTATAAAATAATTGGTATTCTGTTTGTTCTCATTCTTTTGTTTATTGGGTACTTTTTTTGGTGCTCTTTTGTGCCGACAAGTGAACGCTATTTTTGGCTCTTTACGTGTAAAGAACGTGTAAGCACCAGCATGCATCGCGCACAAAATCACACAGAGAACACGCGGGATGAAAACGCCCAACAGTTTACAAAACAGATGCTCAATGCATTAAAGCATGATGCGGCGTTTTTGGATACGCTACGGGGCATGCCCGGAAAAGATGGTCGTGACGGTGCTACGGGTCCGCGTGGACAACGTGGCGCCGATGGACGCGATGGACAGGACGGTGCCGATGGTTCAGCGGGACAAGACGGCCGTGATGGCACAAATACTTTTGATGCGACGCATCACCTTGCATTTGATAATGCAACGGGCGTTTTGACGCACGGCGATGACCATGTCGATATCACAAGCTTTGTGCAAAGTCATGATCAGGATACGCACTACAGTGCCGGAACGGGCATAAACCTCTCCGCGACAAATGTTTTTAGTGCAGAAGATGCTATCGTGGGTAATGAAGTGGTGGATGTGACAACGGATAGCGGATTGGAACGCTCCGGTGCAGGAACGACCGCAGATCCTTATACGGTGGGACTGACATCTGCATGTTCTGACGGCGAAGTGCTTTCATGGAGTGCCGGGAGTACATCATGGGTGTGCACAACGCCGGCTTCGCCCGCGCCGTTTATTACGTCAAACATGCAATCACTCGGTACGTCAAGCACGGCGACCGTTACCATAAAGGGTTATAATTTTATCCCGACAACAGCGGTTGCGATACCGGGCTTTGGTGGCACCATTGACAATGTCAATATTATCTCGCCGGTTGAAATGGCGCTCACATTAACGACAGATACAACAACGGGATTGTATGATATCGTCCTTTCCAATGATGGTATTCTCAATACCATATGGTCGGGTAATGGTGAGGATCTTTTGCGTGTTTCAAACAATGACGGTACCGGCGCCACATCGCCGGGAGAGAGTTGCAAGGACATCCTTGACAATGGATATTCGACAGGCGATGGCATGTATTGGATTGATCCAAACGGCGCACCAACGACGGATTCTTTTGAGGTGTATTGTGATATGACGACAGATGGCGGTGGCTGGACACGTATAGAGTATGCAACGGACTTGCCACATCAGGCACAATTTAGTGGTGGCGATTCGGATCGATGGCTTCCAACCGACTTTACACTGACACTTTCTGACACGCAGATCAATGATCTTCGTAATGTTTCCACCGAGGGCAAGCAACGCTATCATGGTACGTGTCAGGGCGTTATACATTATAAATATCAAACGGCAAATTATGCCTACGCATTTGGCTTCCGTTTTCATAATGGTGATGAAACCGCTTTTGATCAGCAGACGTATCCATCAACAACGATTACCGTGCCTTATGATGGTTGTCAGATCAACAATAACACAATGGAGTCAACGGATTTTGACATCGTTGATATTCGCGTGCCAATTATCAATGTACATTCACGTGATAATTCCAGCACGGAGAAATTTGGCTCACCGCTGACAAATTATCCCGCATGGCTTCGTTAAGATTATATAAAATCCTTCTTCTATGAAAAAACGAACAACAACAATAGCAATCCTCTGTGGTATCGTTGTAAGCGCTATCGGCGTGGGCGTGGTACAGGCACGTACGTATGTGCAGGATGGCCTTGTCTTTGTCGTCGGACATCATCAGAAAACATCTCACAGACAAACAGAACGCGCCACGACTTCTGCGCGCCACGATATTCTTGCCAAACATGTACACACCGCCGACGAGGAAGAAAACGCGTTTTTTTATCATGTTGTGCCGGCGGGATGGCGGGAGAAAACAGTAAGAGAGCCAATAGAGTCCGCCCCGGAAAAAGATGAGCAATCATCATCGGAAACACATGACAACGACGATGACGATGTCGCAGAGGAGGATGCGTCTTCTATAATATCACCGGATCTTGCTCAGGAGCAAGAAATGCGTAGCGCAGAGGATGGCGTGCAAGAGGAGGAAATGCAGGATTCTCACGTGGAAAAATCTGTGAAACAAGCGGACGTAGTGGAAAAAGAAGTCAACACAACTCAAAAAGAGCATGTAGTGGACGAAGAAACTGACGACACGTCACAGGCAAATACAGAAACAGAACAACAAAAAGAGCAGACAGAGCAACACGAAGAACAAGAAACGTTAAACCCGGACACGACAGTACATACGATTACCATCGTAATACTTGACGAGGGCGATGCCAATGTGTACGTACGTCCAACAACAGAGAGTGCTACCGTCGGCACGGTGATGGCGGGAGAAGAATTTATCACAAACACGCAACAGCATGATTGGTATTACATCACACTGCCAGATGGAGAGGAGGGTTGGGTGCATGATGTGGATGTTGTGACGCGGTAGGAGACATGCTACAATAAACGTAAGCGGTGTTTGTCAAAAACAAAAAGATGATACAAAAAAAAGATTATTCCACAAAGACGACGCAGAGAGGATTTACTCTCATAGAACTTTTAATCGTCATTGCCATTATCGGGATTTTGGCATCTATTGTTTTGGTGTCTCTTAGCGGAGCAAAAAAGCGTGCATCAACGGTGAAGGCATTGAGTGTCGCACGGTCTCTAACAACGGCAATGGAAGTCTGTGCAGATGGTGATGATTTCGATGATTTAGTGTTACGAACTCCAGACGACATGACCGCTGGTGGAGGGTATATCTGTACTAATTGCACGACGGGAAACTGCCCGCAATGGCCACCGCTGAGTGATGGATGGAAATATGGGTATATGATAGAAGGTATACCCATCGTTTCTTTTGGTTATTGCACTGCATTTTTAGAATTGGACCATGATACAATACAAAAGTGTATTCAATGTAGTGATTTTGATCTTGAGGGACCAGGCAATAATTTTAATGGATCAGTGAGATGTTTCATCAAAGACACGCCATGTGGTATTAATTGTGCATAAAAGCGATTATAGATAAGCAGGCGCTCACAGTATGTGTGGTATGTGGTAAATGCGTTGGTT
>CAZMCZ010000013.1:11057-14341 GCA_964565145.1 uncultured Pseudobdellovibrionaceae bacterium
TATTCTCGTGCGATTACAAGTCCTGAAACACTTTGTGCGCCGGCATCTTTGAGAACGGTTGCGCAGTGTGTAAGCGTCGCACCGGTTGTCGTGATGTCATCGATGAGGAGGATGTTTTGGCCACGCACTTCTGCGGGAGACGTCAGTGCAAAGGCCTGTGCGAGGTTTTGTTCGCGCCTTCGTTTGGTGCGCATGTTGACTTGCGGTGTCGTATAGCGTGTACGGATGAGATTATCTGTGCTTAGCGCAATGGTGAGATCAAGTTGTTGTGCAAGAAGTGTTGCTTGATTGAAACCGCGCCAGCGCAGGCGACGCGGATGGAGCGGTACGGGCATGATGATATCCGGCGCGGGGAGATGTGATTGACGCACGCCCTGTGCAAGCAGTAGTGCAAGCGGTGCGGAAAGCTCGGCGACAAAGCGATATTTGAAATAGTGAATTGTTGTCTTGAGGAGTTGATCACGATAGGAGGATGCGACGTAGACACCACGCAGTGGTGTGTGTGGTGCACAACGAGGACAGACAACGCCATCGGGTGTTGTTCTTTTTTTGCAGATGGGGCATTGTTGCTCTGTGCGGAGGGGGAGTGTTGTGTGGCACCGATCGCACAACCACGTATCAAAAACGCGACAGCCCAAACACCGCTTGGGGAAAAGAGCATCTAAGAGCACGGTCATCGCCGTGTGAAAAGGCTGTGCGCGCATGGCGTTATGATTGTGTGATGTGAATGGCGTTATCGCGTATGGTGAGGGTGAGTTTTTGTGCAGACGGATGCAAAAGAAGCGTCTGTGCAATGGCGGATTCTACGGCATCTTGCATGATGGCGCGTACGGCGCGCGCATTGCCGGTGCGAGGCATTGCCTCACGTGCAATCCACGTGCTGACCCCTGGTGTGACACGCAGGAGGATATCTTGTGACGCGAGGTGTTTTGTGAGTGTGCGTAGGGCAATCGTTGCGATGCGTGTGAGATCTTTTTGGGTCAGAGCACGGAACGTTGCAATATGGTCAATGCGTGAAAGGATTTCTGCCGGGAGAAGCTCTTTGATTGCGGGAGAGAGATTGTTTTTATCCATGCTGTGCAGATCATCATAGCCCACCGGTGCACTTGTCGTACTGCCGATATTGCTTGTCATAATGATGATGCTGTGTGTAAAATCCGCGGCGCGTCCCTCGCTGTCCGTTAGGCGACCATCCTCAAGGATTTGGAGCAGGAGATGGAGCGTTTCCGGATGCGCTTTCTCTATCTCATCAAACAAGACAACGCTATGCGGTCGTTTGCGGATTTTTTCTGTGAGCGTGCCACCTTCTCCATAGCCGATATACCCCGCCGGCGCACCCAAGAGTTTGGCGCTATTGTGTCGTTCCATAAATTCACTCATATCCACACGGATGAGAGCGTCATTTCCGCCATAGAGTTCGCGTGCGAGGATGCGCGCAGTTTGCGTCTTGCCGACGCCCGTCGGTCCCAAAAAGAGAAAGGAGCCATGCGGACGTCCCGGAGGGGTCATGCCGGTACTTGCACGCAAGAGCGTTTGCCCCAGTGCGTCAAGCACCGGTCGTTGTCCGATGATGTGACGTGCGAGGATCTTTTGGGCGCGTGCAATGCGTTTGGATGGCTGGGCGACAATCGTGTCATAGGGTGTGTGTGTAATAAGAGCAATGGTTTGTGCGATGTCATCTTTTGTGATGCGCTTTGGCGCGCTTGTCGTTTTGCGTTGGTTTTTTTGCAGTGTTGCGAGGCGCTTTTGGATACGTTGTTCTTCTTTTTGCAGTTGCAGGGCCTGTGCATAGTCATGCGCTGTGAGGATGTCATGCTTTTTAGCGAGGATGTCTTCCAAGCGTTTTGTGAGTGTGCGCACTTCTTGTGTTTTTTTGCTGATTGTTGTGGCGCTGGTAATCCGTGCCGCTGTTTCATCGAGGAGGTCAAGCGCTTTGTCGGGGAGGTGTTGCTCGGGGAGATAGCGGACGCTGAGCGCCACAGCGTCGCGAAGCGCGTCCGGAGCAAAACGTACATGATGGTAGTCTTCATAAGAAGCGTACACGCCATCAATAATCTCATGCGTCTGGGCAATGCTTGGCTCGGGGAAAATCACTTTTTGAAATCGGCGGGTCAGCGCGGCATCTTTTTCTATGTGTTTTTTGTATTCATCAAATGTCGTTGCACCGATGAGGGACAGGGTTCCGCGTGCAAGCGCCGGCTTGAGGATATTGGCGGCGTCAAGACTGCCTCCGGTATTGCCGGCGCCCATCAAGGTGTGAAGTTCATCGATAAAAAGGATGATGTCATCGCGGTTTTCAACATAGGCAATGATGTCTTTGAGGCGCTGTTCGAATTCTCCACGAAAACTCGTCCCGGCAATAAGGAGGGAGAGATCAAGCGTGAGAATGTGTTTGTTGTAGAGGTGTTTTGGTGCGCGCTTTGATTGACAGAGGCGGGCCAAGTGTTCTACGATGGCGCTTTTGCCGACACCCGGCTCGCCGACGATGAGCGGGTTGTTTTTGTACTTGCGTCCGAGGATGGTGCTGATGCGGTTGACGAGGTCGTCTTGTCCGATAAAGGGATGGGTATGTGGTTGCGTTGCCAGATCAAGCGCATAGTCGGCAAGAGGGTCATCGTGTTCATGCGTGGTTGTTTGTGCGTCAAGTCCCAGAAGTTGACCAATGTGGGCAAGTGCATTGGGTGCGTATCGTGGCGTGTCCTCGTTCATTTCCAGAGAAAGGGAAGCGGGGTCTTCGTGGTGTTGTGTGGTGGTGGGTTGTTGTGTGGTGGTGGGTTTTTTTGTCGGGGAAATGTTTTTGAGGATGGTGGTAATGTCGGTAGACGGTTGTTCAAGAAGTGCGTAGACGAGGTGCTCTGTGCCGACGTAAGGATAGCGAAAATCCGCCGCCGATGCATAGGCCTGCGTGATAATGGCGATGAGGTCTTTGTGGAGGGGGAGGTCTTTTGTGGGAAGGGTTGCGTTTTTTGTCTTGGGTGTGAAGAGGACGTTTTCACAATCCGCTTTTGTGACTTGCATATTGGAGAGAATGGTCGCGCCGACACTGCCTTTTTCCAAAAAGATAGCATAAAACAAGTGCGCCGGCATCACGGATTTTTTGCCACTGGCATAGGCAATCTTTCCCGCCCGCGCAAGACTGGTTTTGGCGTGTTTTGTCAATTTTTTTGTGAGGTCTTTTTTTGGTATCATAGAGAGAATGACTAATCAATGGAAATCATAAGAGCTTCTTTTAGGCTATCGCTAAATGGCATTTGCGTCAAGTTTTGTGCGTAAATCGCAATGGC
>CAZMCZ010000014.1:0-14249 GCA_964565145.1 uncultured Pseudobdellovibrionaceae bacterium
AAGAAGATGCGGGGATATGTTGTTTCAGATGCAATGGACAAGACGATTGTTGTTGCCGTTGAGACACTTAAAACGCACAAGAAATACAATAAGAAATATCTCTCAACAAAAAAGTATAAAGTGCATGATGAGGAGAACACCTATGCGGTGGGAGATGAGGTAACGATTGTTGCGTGTCGTCCGGTAAGTAAGGATAAGGCGTTTACGGTCGTTAAGTAATTATCATTGGAAACATAAAAAGGAATATATGATTCAGGCAGAAACATGGTTAAAAGTAGCAGATAACTCGGGCGCAAAAGAAATTGAGTGCTTCAAGGTTCTTGGTGGTTCTAAACGACGGTATGCGGCGATCGGAGACATCATCGTGGCAAGCGTAAAATCCGCAGAACCGCGAAGCGCCGTGAAAGCCGGTGACGTTGTAAAGGCAGTCATCGTGCGTCAGCGTCAAGCCTTGCGACGTAAGGATGGATCTTATATTCGTTTTGATGAAAATGCGGCAGTGATTATTGATGCGGAGAACAAAGAGCCGAAAGCGACACGTATTTTCGGTCCCATTGCGCGAGAATTGCGCGAGAAGGGCTTTAGTAAGATCGTTTCACTGGCACCTGAGGTATTATAATAATAAGACTATGTTAAAGATTAAAAAAGGCGATACAGTACAAGTGATGACCGGTAAAGACCGCGGGAAAACGGGAAAAGTTTTGGCCGTGCATCCAACAACGCATCGCGTGACGGTTGAAAAAGTCAATATCGTTACCAGACATATCAAACCAAAACAATCCATGCAAAAAGGACAACGCATTACAAAAGAAGCGCCGATTGATATCTCAAACGTTATGGTTTTGTGTCCGAAGACCAAGAAACCATCTCGCGTGGGGTTTGTTGTACGGGAAGATGGGCGTAAGGTGCGGATTGCCAAGAAGAGTGGAGAAGAACTTGTATAACTAGCAACATCAAAAGCATGAACACAGTAAAATCAATGAAAGAAAAATATACCAATGCCATCGGGCAACTGCAGAAAGATGTGGGAGCATCTAATGTGATGCAGGTACCGCGGATTGAGAAGGTCGTGGTCAATGTTGGTATTGGGCGGATTAGCAAAGAGTCTGATAAAGTAAAAGAAGTTTTTGAGGCCGTTGAAAGCATTGTCGGACAAACACCGATTAAAACAAAGGCACAACGCTCTATTGCAGGATTTAAAGTGCGCGAAGGACAGGATGTTGGTATCAAAGTTACTTTGCGTGGTGATCGCATGTGGGACTTTCTGACGCGCCTCGTCGGCGTTGCGCTTCCGCGCGTTCGTGATTTCCAGGGCATTGCGTTAACGGCGATTGACCAAAACGGCAATCTCAACATCGGCATCACAGACCATACGGTTTTTCCGGAGATTATTGCTGAGCAGGTGAAACACGTTTTTGGTTTGCAGGTGAGCGTTGTGACAACGGCAAAGAACAAAGACGATGCCAAGAAGCTCTATGAGACACTCGGATTTCCACTGCAAAAAGAAAAGACAAAAGAAAAAAAGACACACTAATATCATCTAACCACTACATTATATGGCAAAAAAATCAGTAGCTGCACGAGCACAAAAAAAAGCAAAATTTTCAACACGCGAAGTCAATCGTTGTTGGAAATGTGAGCGAGAACGATATTACATGAGAAAATATGGTATTTGTCGTATTTGTTTCCGCGAACTGGCAAGCAAAGGTGAGATTCCCGGCGTGCGGAAAAGTAGTTGGTAAAGAGACGTAAATTATTTGTAACATTATTTTTTTAAAGAACGTATGGTTGATGCAATAAGTGACATGTTGACTCGTATCCGTAACGCGCAAGCGGCGCGTCACGAAACGGTAACGATGCCGGCTTCAAAGATTAAATTGGCGATTGCGCAAGTCCTTGTGCAAGAGGGTTTTATTGAGTCTGTTGAAAAAAATGTCAATCCGGACAATGAGACGATTGCCGAGCTTGTTTTGACACTTCGCTATGAGCAGATTTCACATGCGCGTAAAGAGAAAAAGATCAAAGGCATTAAGCAAATCAGCAAGCAGGGACAGCGTGTGTATGTGCGCAGTGCAGATATTCACAAAGTGCGCAATGGGTTTGGTATTTCCATCATCTCCACATCGCAGGGCGTCATGAGTGGAGCACAGGCAAGAAAAAAAGGCCTCGGTGGTGAAATGATTGCACATGTGTGGTAATTGATATTATAGCTAACAAAGAATTATGAGTCGTATTGGTAAAAAAAGTATAACAATTCCTTCTGGTGTGGATGTATCATCAGATGATGTCGTGCTTACCGTAAAAGGCAAAGGTGGAACATTGACATTGCCAATTCATCATGCCGTTGCCGTAAAAATTGATGGCGATCGTATTACCGTTGAGAAAAAAAGAAATGCAAAGATTGCGCGTGCGATGTGGGGGACAACGCAACGTTTGATTGAGAATATGATTCAGGGCGTCACAGAGGGATTTAAAAAAGTACTGCTTTTGGAGGGTGTTGGGTTTCGTATGGCGCTTAAAGGCAAGCAGATTGACTTGGCACTGGGATTTTCTCATCCTGTGCTTGTGGACATTCCGGACGGCATCACCGTAGAGATTGACAAAATGACGATGACCATCAGTGGCGCAGATAAGCAAGCCGTTGGTCAATTTGCCGCAGAAATTCGCGCACTCAAGCCCGTTGAACCGTATAAGGGCAAAGGATTTCGTTATAGCGATGAAATTGTTCGACGCAAGGAGGGCAAGAAGGCCGTTGCCGCATAGTCTATTTATTTCTATTTATAAAACGTATGAAAATATCAAGAAACGAACAACGAAAGAAACGCGCACGACGAATTCGTGCACGTGTTACAGGCACAGCATCACGCCCACGTGTTCATGTTTATCGTTCTTTGGTAAACTTTTCAGCACAAATAACCGATGACACAACGGGCACGACACTTGTCGCTGCATCACTGAAAGACACAAAAAATGCAAAAAATACCGTCGATGGAGCAAAAGAGGTTGCGCGCGTGTTGAGCAAAAAGGCGCAAGACAAAAAGATTTCAGATGTTGTTTTTGACCGCAGTGGTTATAAATATCATGGAAAAGTCAAAGCATTCGCCGACGAATTGCGTGCATCCGGACTTAAATTTTAATACTAACTATTAGGACACTATTATATGGCTATGAATAACAAGCGTAAGCGTAAAAATTTCAAAAAGCGAGCAAAGCCGGAGTTTGACCAAAAACTTCTCGATCTCGCACGTGTAACGCGTGTCGTAAAAGGCGGACGTCGCTTTAGTTTTCGTGCAACCGTTGTCATCGGTAATCGCAAAGGGAAAGTGGGCGTTGGTGTCGGAAAGGGAACAGATGTCTCCAATGCGATTCAGAAAGGCTTTGCAGACGCACAAAAAAATCTCGTAGAAATTAAGCTTGTTGATGGGACGATTGCCCATGATATTATCACGAAGCACGGAAGCGCAAAAGTAATGTTGAAACCGGCGGCAAAGGGGCGTGGAATTATCGCAGGTGGAGCAGTGCGAACAGTCGTAGAACTTTTGGGCGTGAAGGACATCGTTTCAAAATCTTTTGGGACGTCCAACAAACTCAATGTTGCGCGTGCAACAATTGTGGCGCTTGAAGAAATTGCCGTTGTACAATCTGCAAAGAGCACATCACAAAAAGACACAAAAAATTCTCAGGAACAATCTGTCGTTAATCAAAAAGCTACAAAAAGCGCAACGAAAGAACACACAAAAGAATTATAATTATAAGAAGAGAATATTAAAGTAATATTATGCAGATACACGATTTAAAAAACCAGGGCAAAAAAAAGAAAAAAAGAGTTGGCCGTGGTGGAAAACGTGGCACAACGGCAGGTCGTGGCACAAAAGGACAGAAAGCACGCAGTGGCGGTAATGTCAATCCGCTCTTTGAAGGTGGACGCTCATCACTTACGCAACGAATGAAAAAACGCCGCGGTTTCAAATCGCCACATCCAAAAAAAGAGGTTTTCTCATTGACGATGATTGATGTATCTTTCAAAGATGGAGAAACGGTTTCGCTTGCAACACTTGTTGAGAAAGGACTTTTGCGCAAACGCAACGTCTCTCATGGCGCGCGCATTGTGGCAACGGGGACCTGTACGAAAAAGGTAACGATTAGTGATGAGATTTCTATGACAGAAGCGGCTGCAAAAGCACTTGGTGCAACAAACAGCA
This sequence comes from uncultured Pseudobdellovibrionaceae bacterium, assembly GCA_964565145.1. Lineage (GTDB taxonomy): Bacteria > Patescibacteriota > Minisyncoccia > Moranbacterales > JALWEZ01. Next base: position 4,203 of record CAZMCZ010000014.1, read on the forward strand.
AACAAGCACAATCATCTGTCAAAAAAGAACAAACGTCTACAAAGAAATAAGACGTTCGCATGCACGATAAAACAGCCCAGAACAGAGAGCCTCGGGCTGTTTTTATATTTTACATTTCGGATGTAATATTTAGTATTTATATGTTTTTTATAAGTGATGGACAGGATGTTCTATGCTTGTTGTGTCACTTTACGAAACTTGTGTTATATGATAGCGTTGCTACTTTTTAGGCAAGCTCTTCGTGTAGCCATTCTTCCCGTGCCCACCGTGTATATTCTTCGTGCAGTTTTGGATGTTCTCTTTTTGCAGTGTCGCGCCATTTTTGGGCTGTTTTAATCTCTTCTTGCCAGTTTTCTTTTGATAGTACGCCAAATGTAATATATGGATATACATCAGATTGTTTTACATCATCGGGTAATTCTCTTCGCCACATAAAAGTTCTTTTTGTAGAAGGTGACACGCCTTCAGTGGTTTTGCACATATTTTCAAATGCTTGAATTGCCGTATCCGGAAAACCAAACGCCTTTCCAAAGACGATGTCAGAGTTATGGGTATCGTTTTGCACTACAGCATCTAATACGTCTTTTTGTTTGGCAAAGTAGACGTCAACAACCTTTTTGTCACGTAAAGCATCATCTGTGTGCGTATCTGACTCAGCACTATGTAAAACAAGACCAAGCTCCTCAAGAATCGCCATATCACTGCGAAACGCTTCTAATTCTTCCGGGGAGGATATGACATATTCCATATCACCAAGCGGTTTGGCGTCATGACATACCAATAACAATGCCATTTTTTCATCAAGGCGACATTTTATTTTTTCAATTTTCTCGTTGATGCGCGCCCTTTCGCCGGACTCTTTATGATTACCTGTGGGAATTTCCATAGTCATAATCTATTAAAATACGTGTTTATTATGGATGATGTAACCCTCCAATCAAGCGCTTTCGTGCGGTGTCTAACAACAGTTTATAAGTATTGTTACCATAGATTGGATTTTTTCATTGTTTGTGATAGAAGCATGGCGAAACTGTCCTCTTGCTTTTTTTTATCAAAACGTTTTGTTGTTTGTAGGGTTTTCTTGCAAGGTCATTTCATTTGTCGCTATCAGTATGGAAATAAAAATCCAAAACACACCAGGCACATCGCAGAACGTGCCGTCTCTCTTTACTCTTTAAGGATATCATGGAGACATTATCGTGTCCATGAATAAATCGTTGTCGTCATTTTTTTGCACTATTTTTTAGCATCATAAAAAACTTTATATACGTTGTAAATGGTATTTTACAGTGAAAAAATCAATAGACACAACAAATTTCATAACAATCTCCATATTGTGATACTATAATGAGAGAGATTATTGTAATGATCATGTATATGAATGACAAAAAATACTTGATATTTTTGATATTTTGTTCTCTTGTGTTGTTTTTTATTATCAATATCCCAACGCCGATAAAAGTTCACGGTGATGGTGTTTTTTATTATGGGTGGGCGACATCGATGATTTTTGATCATGATATTGATATAACAAATCAATTACAACAAACAGAATCTTACGACTTTTATAGTGGGTATTTTCTTGATCATAATATTAAAACGCAAACGCACCTTACGCCCAATCCATATGCATTTGGCACAGCGTTGCTATGGATGCCGTTTATTTTTATAACAACTGTTGTGTATCATCTCGTTGGCATATATGACGCCGACCTTATTGCGCAAAGCGGATATAGTGATGTGTATCTGTTTGTATTAAATTTTACAACGTGGCTTTGGGGAAGTATTGCACTCATAATGATCTATAAGACACTAAAATATTACTTTAATACCCGGATTTCTTTCATAGCCACAAGCACGTTGTGGCTTGCTACGCCATTTGTCTACTATCAATTTTTTGAACCATCGATGTCACACACCGCATCAATCATGATGAGTAGCATATTTTTGTGGTATGTCGTTCAATCCATCCATAAGCAAAAAATATCATATATGATGATCGGGAGCATTATCTTTTTGATGATTGCGGTGCGATGGCAAAACATCGTATTTATAGTGGCAATGCTTCCCGTGGTTGTGCACTTTTTCTCACGTCGAATATCTATAAAATTATTCATGACGGTAGTGCTTTCCACGAGCATATTTTTTGTAATACAGTCATATTTTTGGAAGATACTCTATGATGCATATGTTATCATTCCGCAAGGAAGCCATTTTATAGGGACATCATTTTATTTTATGGAGACACTGTTTTCTACAAACAGAGGATTGCTGGTGTGGTCACCCATTATTATGATTTCTTTGATTGGTGCCTTTTTTTTGTATAAGAAGCAACCATACATAGCACGTGCGTGCATATTGGCTTTTTTGTTACAATGGATAGTCAATAGCTTATTATCTGATCCCGGTGGCGGTGATGCATTTGGTGGACGGAGATTTATTAGCACTATACCATTTATTGCCGTGCTGTTGGGGGCTTTTGTCAAGCACACTTTTGTCTACAAGAAAAGTATCGTGACAATCGGCATACTACTCATTGTTTTAAATATGTTTTTAATACAAGCGTACAGGTTAAATAACATTCCACACAGTGGAACGATTACAATCATGCATAAAAAGAGTGCATTATAGTGAGGATAATGATTGATTTTTTTTGAGAGAGGGATAAACGCTAAAAGCACGCAGATGTTACCGCGTGCTTCTAGCTTAAAGGAACGGAAGGTGGTTTTTGTTTTTATCCTCCTATTTTTAGAGTGCAGCGCGTGCGGCAAACTGTGCAAGATGTTTTTTCTGTGCATCAGTGAGTGCGCGTGCCTGCGTGATACCTTCGGCAATCAATTCGTGTGAAAACGAAATGCTTGTCTGTGGATAAATGTTCTGTGCCGGCACAGATTTACGAAGAAAGTCTTCGATGTAAACTTTCTGTGCTCCGCTGAGGTCTGTAATGCCGTTTTTTTCAAGATAGGCTGCTGTTGCGCGTCGTGCGAGATGTGTCATCCCTTCGCCGGCAACGGCAGAAACGACAATCGCATTGTCCTGATAGTCAAGTGTCTTTGCCACAGATGGTGTCTGTGAAGCTTGCTCCTTTGATGCACTGTCTTTTGATGCGTCAGCAGATGCATTTTTTACAGCAGGGTCAGCTCCGATTGTATCAGATGTGTCTTTGAGAGAGACATCTGCAATCTGTTCAGCGTCTCCTTCTGTTGTGTCTGTTTTTGCATCAGCGTTGTCTTTATCTGTAGACAGTTCTTCTTGTTGTGTTGCATTGTCTGAAACAACAACAGAATCTTGTGATCGTTTTTGTGAATACGAATACACAAAAAAGAGCAAAATGAGCACGAGAATAATAGAGAGGAGAATACGAGCATTATCTTGTAACCAGGCAAACAAACCCGTTGTTTCTTCGGCCATGTTGGTGTTCACCTTCCTTTCTAGTGTGTTTTTGCTCTGTGCATCACTAATGCTAGAAGGATGCTATGAGCAAAAACGATAATTTGTTAAGTTGCTTTCGTTGAAGCCATCTACATCGTGTAGATGATAGTTTCATTATATAGAGATAGCGAGAGAACGTCAAATGTGGACAAGTTTTGCAAAGAATGCTCTAATGGAGAAAGAAAACATAAGACAGATCTATGATTGAAAATATTTTACTCTTTTTTGTTGTCATTATTTTTATTGTGAGTTATATTGGCATTGTGGCGCCGGTGATTCCATCGTTGCCATTGGCTTGGGGCGGGATTGCGCTCTATGCGTTTTTGACACATTTTACGATTGTTGATAGTCGTAGCGTACTTCTGCTTGGCGTGATCGCCCTTGTGGGTACGGCATTGGATTTTTTGGCAAATATTTTGGGGGCGAAATTACTGGGCGCAAGTTGGATGGGTATGATGGGCGCCGTTATTGGGAGTATCGTTGGTATTTTTTTTGGCGCACTTTTTGGTATGCTAATTGGAGGATTTGTGGGAACCTTTATCGGTGAAGCGATTTATCACAAGGCGTGGCAACGATCTCTGAAGGCGGCGATCGGCACCATCATTGGATTTTTTCTTGGCGTTGTGCTGAAAGTTGTTTTACTAACGATGATGCTTATCATCTTTATGTCGGCAGTTTTCTAGGAGCGGGTGATTTTTTGCACGATGACACGTCGATGTCCTGCAAGGTCTTTATGCACCGAAAATCGGGAGTGTGGCATTTGCTCTTTGAGAAAGGTGATGAGTGGCGTGGCTTGATGGTCATTGATTTCATAAAAAATTGTCACGGTGTGAAAAGATGTTTGCGGTAAGAGCGTTTTTAGTTGATTAAAGAATGTTTTGTAATGCATGAGACCGCCATCAGCAGACCACAACGCGCGTTGCGGTTCAAACCGTAGTCCGTAAGAATTTTTTTGGCGCATGAGGTGTTTTTTCCATTGCGTGGTGACATAGGGGAGATTGGCAATCACCATGAGGTGGGGAGACGGTTTTTGTCGGGATGTGGTAATTATTTTTTGTCTCAGTGGAGCACTCTGAAGGAACTCTGCGTGATAAAAGCGAATGGGGGTCTTGGGGCAGAGCGTCTGTGCATTGTGCTTTGCAACGTGGAGCGCTCGTTGGGAAACATCTGACGCGATAAATGTTGCGTGCTTTGATGGTATTTCGCAGGCAAGTGTCGTGATGAGGTTGCCGGATCCTGTGCCAATATCATAAAAAACGATTGCGTTGTTTTTGGCACCCTTTTTATAAGTATGGAGAACACAATCGATGAGTAATTCTGATTCTGGGCGGGGAATTAAAACATGTTTATTGACAAAAAACGAACGACTATAGAACTCCTTTTCTTTTGTGAGATAGGCAAGGGGGACACCTGTTTTTTTGCGCAAACAAAGCCACCAAAAAACCAGCCGTTGTCGCAGTGTCATCGCATGGTGTGGATTGAGGAAGGACGCTTCACGCGATTGCTTCGTCACATAGCGCAAAAGAAGTTCCCGCTCTTGCGGGGAGATTATGTGCGGTATTGTGGACAATTGTTTTTTCATTTGAGAGAAAGTATAGTATACTTAGTGTATGAAAAGAAAAATAAAAGCATTTACAGTGATTGAGCTTCTTTTGGTCTTGGCAATCATTACACTTTTAGCATCAATTATTCTTACTAACCTTAGCACATTACGCGCAAGCGCACAACGCAGTGCGGTGTTGACAGAAGTAAGCACGTTGCGCTCTGCGATTGAGGAGTGTTTTTTGGAGCAACGTGTTCTTGCCTGTGGCGGGGTTAAGCATAACGTGGCATCAAGCGGAAATTGTAAGGCGACAGCATCTGCACGACCGGTGTCTCAGACAGCTGTCTGCGTTGACGCAACAGGTGGCACAGGCCCTTCTGCAAAACTCTGGCCGGATGTTGAAAAAAACAGCTACGTCTATGCCGGATATGCCGGCTCTGATAATATTCGCGGACAGTATAATTTCTCTCTTTTTCGTGATCGTGATAATGATGAGAAACCGGACAATGGACGTATTATTTGCTGTACACGCGTTGGTTGCCAGGAAATTACCGCAGATTCGGGACAGGCTTGTCGCACACAGGCAAAGATTACACAAGAAGATTAAATAATAATACACGATTTATGATTACAGCATTACAAAAATTTTTGCAAGAAAAAACAAATGGCATTATCCATACGCGCAAAGAAGCGATTTATATTGTCATCGTTGGCATCCTTGTTGTCATTTTCATCGTGTCGCTGATGATACGCGCATACAGCATTTAAACGCTCTCATAAAAACGATACCATACAAAAGCGTTATAACATGCGTGGTGGTTTTTTTGGGTGCGTTTTTTTCAAAGAAGGGTTTATGATGACGTTGCTGATTGGTTGATGGTGTTGTTTTGGGCTGATAATTTTTGCTTGATATCTTCTTCGCGAAGTGCTGTAATGATGTCGTTAATTTCTCCATTGAAAATACGATCGAGGTTGCTCCAGCTTTTTTTGATGCGGTGATCAGTGACGCGGTCTTGTGGCACGTTGTATGTGCGGATTTTTTCGCTACGATCACCCGTGCCGACTTGTGACCGACGCTCATCGGTACGCTCTTTTGCTTGACGTTCTTCTTCTTGTTGGAGAAGTCGCGCACGTAAGACTTTCATGGCCTTGTCTTTGTTTTTGTGTTGTGATTTTTCATCCTGACAAGAGACGACGGTATTGGTGGGAAGGTGCGTGATGCGTACGGCGCTCATAGTCGTGTTGACACTTTGCCCACCGGGTCCAGACGATGCAAACGTGTCAATGCGCAAGTCTTTCGCTTGTATGTCAATGTCAACATCTTCAGCGACAGGCAAAACGGCAACCGTCGCCGTTGATGTATGGATGCGTCCCTGTTTCTCCGTTTCGGGAATGCGTTGGATGCGATGAACGCCTGATTCGTATTTGAGATTTTGATAAACGGGGAGCGATGAGGCCGGTGCGCTAATCTCGCATGTGACTTCTTTGTGGCCTCCGATGGCGTTGCGGTTTTCATTGATGATTGAGGTTTTCCATCCTTGTGATTCTGCAAAACGCATGTACATCCGGAGTAAATCTGTTGCAAAGAGCGCAGATTCATCTCCGCCGGCGCCAGCCCGAATCTCAATGATAATGTCTTTTGTGTCATTGGGGTCTGTTGGCAACAAGAGGATTTCCAATTCTTTTTCTCGTTGGATTTTTTCATGGGCAAGGGTGGTGTTTTCCTCCAGTGCCAGTGCGCGCACATCATCGTCATCACCACTGTTAATCAACGAGGCGTTATCGTGCATTGTTTTGAGAATGTTTTCGTATTCTGTAATTTTGTCAATGACGGGGAGAAGCTGTGCGCGTTTTTTGCTCAGCATTGTGAGTTTTGTCGGGTCTTGACTGAGTGCTGGATCATTGAGTTGCTCCGTGATCGTCGCAAAGTTTTCTTTGAGTTGTGCAATAATCTCTTTCATAATGTGCTAATGAGCGAAATAGTTATCGAATAAAAAAGCGGAGAAGTCGTTTGTTAGGACAAATGAATATCTTTTTGTCAGAAAAAAAATACTGCCCATGCGCAGTATTTTTATATCATTATTGTGTTGCTTCTTGTTTGGTCTTTTTTTCTGCGCGCAATGCCTCTTTTTCCGCCTTTGTCTTGAATTTTTTTCTTCCCTGTGCTTGCTTCTGTGCTTTTTCGCGCAGTTTCTCAAAGCGATTTACGCGTCCCGTTGAGTCAACGATTTTTTGCTTGCCGGTATAGAACGGATGACATTGTGAGCATGTTTCTACGGAGAGTTCGTCACGTGTAGATCCGGCGATAAAAACCGTACCACAGGAACAGGTGATTTTTGCATTTTTATGATAGGTTGGGTGAAGATCTTTTTTCATAAGAGAAAACGTTCAACGACGTTATTAAAATTTAATGATACGAGATGTGCTCGTAAGATGATAGAGACATCATATCATAAGAGTACAATTAATGCAAGCCGGGAAAGGAGGTGATGCATATGGTGATGCAGAGGCCCTGTTGACGAAAAAAAGGAACTGCGCTACTATGGGAATACTAATATCTCATGTAGTGACTGTGTGGTCCATTCCTGCTTATGTATTACGTAAGTATGGGCCCAAAGAAGCGGTGCTACAATATAATTTTAAGGAAAAATATGACAGAAGAACAAACGGTTACCGCAACGGAAACCACAGCTGTAGAGACAGAAGACGCTCTACAGAGCAAACAGTCCTCGCAAGAGGAACAAAATCTTTTTGCACAAAAAGATTTGGAGCAACTCACCCTCTCAATGGAAGAGATGCTTGAAGCAGGTGTTCATTTTGGACATCCGAAAGCGCGCCGACACCCAAAGATGAATGATTTTATCTTTACGACGCGCAATAACATCAGCATCATTGATTTGGAGAAGACCGTTAGTCTTTTTGCACAAGCGCTGGATTTTTTGGAAGACGTGCAACGAAGCAATAAACAGATTCTCTTTGTGGCGACAAAAAAGCAAACGCAACCATTTGTCAAAGCGTTGGCAGAATACACAAACAATCCGTATGTTATCGACCGGTGGCTTGGCGGAACATTGACAAACTTTAAAAATATTCGTTCACGTGTGCGTTATATGTTGCAACTCGCTGATCATTTTTCAAAAGATGATCTCGGACGGTATACAAAACTGGAGCGCCTCAAAAAACAAGAAGAGCTTGAAAAATTGCAACGTCGTATGGGTGGCATTCAAGACATGGAAAATCTGCCCGGTGCAGTCTTTGTAACGGATTTGCTTAGCGACCATCTTGCCGTAAAGGAGGCGCGAAAATTAAAAATTCCCATCGTTGCGCTTGCCGATTCCAATGTCAATCCTGAAGATGCCGACTATCCAATTCCGGCAAATGATGACGCGCTTTCATCACTGGAATATATGCTTGCACATGTTGCAAAGCGCCTAAAAAACATAATGTAAATAGTACTAGATTAATTTTTATGAGTTCACTTACACAAATTAAAGCATTGCGAGACAAAACGGGCGCAGGCATTGTCGATGTCAAAAAAGCTCTTGATGAAGCGCAGGGCGATGAGAAAAAAGCGATTGAGTTATTGCGTAAGCGCGGTAGCGATAAGGCGATGAAAAAATCCGATCGTACGGCCGCAGAGGGCATTATCGGCACCTATGTGCACACCGATCAAAAATCAGCTGCAATGGTTGTACTAAAGTGTGAAACAGATTTTGTGGCGCGTAATGAAGATTTTCAGGCGCTTGCACGCGACATCGCAATGCATATCACTGCAATGATGCCGACATGTATCGCGCCGGAGGATGTGTCTGATGACGTTGTCGCCAAAGAAAAAGACATTTGGCGCGCGCAACTTAGCAAAGAAGGAAAGCCGGAAGAAATAATGGATAAAATCATGGAGGGCAAAGAACAAAAATTCCGACAGGAGCAGGCCTTGCTCACGCAGGCCTTTGTCAAGGATCCGGAGAAGACGATTAAAGACCTCATTGATGAGGCAGTCATTAAAATTGGAGAAAAAATAGAAATAGGAGCGTTTCAGCGATTTGCATTATAATTTTTTAGATCAACGTTATGATTAACGTGATTATCCCACCAATTATTATTCTTTTTATTATCGCTGTGTTGGTTGTGATTTTTGCGAAGGCTGCGCGTAATGCAAAGGAACAAGAAGAGGGAAGTGCTCTCACACATGATCACAAACAAACGCACAGAGATGCCGCTCCGACAAGGTTTCGTACATGGAAAAATACGATTGTACAAACAGTGAAACGTACCGCACATCGACGTAGCAAAAAAGTGGCACAACATGAAGCACAGCTGGAAGAGCCGATGCACGCGCATCAATCAAAAAAAGACCAGAATCCGCAACAACAAAAACAACAACACAAATTGTCACGCATGGGAGAATTGATTCTCTCCTATCACAAAGGGAGCGTTGACGAGCAAGAAAATCCTGCCACGCAGGATGCGCAGGAAGCTTTTTTTGTGAAACAAATTGAAGCAAATCCAAAAAGTGAGGAAGCCTATCAGCAATTGGGTGACTACTATATGGAGATGCATAAATATGAAGATGCGCGCGAGTCGTATAAATACGTTTTACGCATCAATCCACGCCATAAGCGCGCACAGGAAGCAATGAAAAACTTAGATCGCGTATTGGGATAGCTGATACTCGTTATTGTGAGAAGGGCGTGTTCTTGCAATTTTTCCGGCATGCTGTATAATATTTTTTATGCACGTATGTGTAGACACATGGAAATGATTTATGCCACTTTAGCTCAGTTGGTAGAGCACTGGTTTTGTAAACCAACGGTCGTCAGTTCAAGTCTGACAAGTGGCTCACGTTGGCACGTTGGCAAAGAGAGTAAATCTGACGATTGGTTTTCCGCGTCATAAAATCCAGGAAATAATTGTTCATTGGGTGGATGGCAGAGTATGCAAATGCATCCAAAGAGACGATAGAGTAAATCTGACGATTGGTTTTCCGCGTCATAAAATCCAGGAAATAATTGTTCATTGGGTGGATGGCAGAGTGGTCAAATGCATCAGACTGTAAATCTGACGACTTCGGT
>CAZMCZ010000015.1:0-13287 GCA_964565145.1 uncultured Pseudobdellovibrionaceae bacterium
TAAGCGTCCGGCATACATACACCCTAAAAAACAAAAAACCCCCAAACATCTGTCGGGAGGTTTTTGTTTCTGCGTTCACATTATACACGTGATACGTTGGTAGCGCTTTGGCCTTTGTCGCCATCTACTACCTCAAACTCGACACTGTCACCTTCGTGCAAATCATTGAATTCTACGCCTTGTAGTTCATTTGCATGAAAGAAAAGATCTTTGTCCTCTCCCTCACGAGAGATAAACCCAAATCCACGGTCAGTCAATCGAGCGATTGTTCCTGTTTCCATTTGTTGATTGTTGTGTGTTATGTATACAATATTTGTAAAGCAAAAAAGAGTCCGACCAAACCTACGATCACTAAACGTTGTATATCTATAATTATACGACAGAAAAGATCCTTTGTCTAGTCCTTGTGATCTGTGGTGTCTGCATCCGTCTTAGATGCTTCTGCTTCTGATGGTGTTTCTGGTGCTTCTGCTGGTGCTGGCGTGACATCATTATCGCTAATAATCTCCTCCTTTGAGCGATGAGCGCCAAGCGTATACATCACTCCAGCCAATGCTCCAACAGCCACAACGCCCAAAATCCACCACAAGAGATTGCTCGTACTTGTTGCATCGGTGGTGTGCTGGTTTTGTATTGCGGTGTCTGTTGTTGTCGGATCTGTTTTGGATGGTTGGTCCTTTTCTGCTAAATCATTGGTTTTTGCTGGTGCATTCGTAGCGGTATCTGTTGCGGTCTGTTGTCCGGATGGCACAGTTGGACGATGAGCATCACTCTCATCATTTGTCGCGGTAGCATCAACATGTTCTGTGCCAGATGTTTCTGACGTTGGATCTTCTGTTGGATTTGTTGTTGGGTCTGCTGTTGGGTCACTAGGTGGCGTGCCCAAGACACCTTCTGCCGGGACAATGTCAAATGTCACTTTTTCGGTTGCATAGATGACGGACTTATCCGAGCGCATTGCGCTCATAAACCATTCGTACGTCCCCGGCGAAAGTTTGTCCGTTGGTTGAAACTGTGTTGTTGTTTTATTTGCGTGCAGTGCAAAAACATCATCCGTCACACCGGGACCAACGACTTTGCGTAGCGTAATGACATAGTATGCCATATCAGGATCTGTTGGTTGCAGTGGCGACCACAAAAAACGCACACTGTCGTCTTTGATGACTGCGTCTTGTTCCGGATTTTTGAGGTGAAACTTTGGCGTGCTGTTTGCTTGGTTGATTTTTTCAATGAACTGCGTATTGAGTTGCGCGTCCTTAATCTGCTTTTGAATTGATTCTGACACGCTGGGCGCGGTTGGCAAAGAAGCCATGGCGCTCTGTGTCACTACACCAAAGAGCACAAACACCATAGCGATAGAAAAAATGTTTTTGTACATACGATTGTATTAAGAAATAACCTCGTACTTTAAGCATACTCCCCCTACAAAATTTGTCTACAACGTTCTTAACTATTTTAAAAGAATGTTTTTGGTGCAAAAAGAAGGATAAAACCAATCACAAGCATCAAAACGCCTGCAATAAGCGTTGATATTTTTGAGTACTTCTGTCCAATAGCATAAAATTTCTGATATCCCCAGATGGCAAGACCAAAAACCACAACGTCATCTGCCATATAAAAAATTGTATAGAGCAGTGTATACCCTTGATACTGCAAAAAGGTCAAGTGATTAAGCTCCAAAATCTTTGTAAAGGCCTGCGGAATCCCCACCGAGCAAGCAAATTCAATGATGTTCACGGAAAGCGCGAGCCCGATAATGGCAAGCGCCACCATCAAACTCATCGGCTTGGAAATCAGCGCGTGAATCTTTGATTCTGTTTTTTGTTGATGTTCAATGCTTGTTACGTCGCACGTCAGTGGCTTGTTGCGAGATGTCCAGTACTTATAGAGAAAAAAGATGCCCGAGCCAACGGCCAAAACACCGACAGCCGGGGTAACGATATTGTCTAGTGCGATAAAATCCCATGTCTGGTACCAGACATTTAAGATGAGATAATACATCATTGCTTCGGCGATAATAAAAAGTCCCGCAACGTGCACCATTTTTTTGCGATTTCCCGCCTGCGAAAGCACCAAGAGAAACGTCAGAAGCACCCACATCGCACACGGATTAAATCCGTCCACAAAACCCAAAACAACGGCCATAAAACTTAGAGAAAGCGTGTGTGGATTTACCGTGCCCAAGACGGGGATGCGGATTGATTGTTGTGCCTTCTCATCGGACGTGCATGGTACCAAGCTCCCCTCCCGGCACCCGGCGCCACCGGTTTGCAATGACGCATCTTGTGTGAGATAGGAGGCAAAGCTCAATGGTTTGCGTTCTTTTTGTTGCGCGTGTTCTATGAGTTTTTGTCCGACGACTTCTTCTGAAAAACCGGCATAGACCTGTCCGTCAACGAGGATAATTGGGGTAATCTTTCCTGTTTTGAGAATTTTTGTGGCATGATCAAAGAGTTTCTTGCCTGCGGGTGTTGCAACATCGATAAATACAATCGTATACCCACCCTGCTCAATATCATGTTGCGTGATAAAGGATTCTAGATCTTGACAGTGCGCACAATTATCACGCGCAAAAATATACGCATCGGCCAAGGGCATGTCCGTTGGTGTCTCTTGTGCAAAAACACCGCCGGGAATAGCGATCGCTATAAAGATAAAAAGTGATAAAATAAAACGCATAAGAAAAAAATAAATACTACACACACGTTGTTTCATGGCAAACACGTAACAATTTACGTACAAACATTTGGTTGGTTGATTTTTTTGATGAGATAAATGTTAGAAAGAAGAAGCAGAAATAATCCGACATAGGCGAGCTCTTGACCGCCATACGGCAACACACCAAAAACGCCTGCAAGCCCAAAAAATGAAATCAGTGGCGCAAGCAACAATCCGGAACACGCAAAGCACCCGACACCAAACAATCCCAATACCATTCCTCCAAGTGATGCAAAGAGCGATTTGCCTGCAAGCACACTGCGTTGCATCCTATAGTAGGTTATGAAAAGAACGATATTAAGAGCGATCAATAACGGAAGGATGATGGCAATGACATTTGAACTAAGCGTTGAAAAACTCATTGATGTAATCGTGTTTTCCCAAAACACTTCCATGAAGCGGGCAAAAGACACCGTATCCAGATGATAGAATTGCCACAGAAGTACTCGATGTGGCAACGTTCGCAAAACAAAAAAAATCGCAACAAAAAGCACAGCAAAGGAAATGACTTTTCCTTTGCTGCACAAAATGTTACAAAGTATTGTTCTTTGTGTCATGGATGTCCTTAGTTACCCAAGAGCTCATCAACAGCAGCTTGTACCGTCTCCGGTGGCACAGCTCCCGGCATCACGCGGACCTCACCGGTTTTGTTGTTTTTGACAATCACGCCCGGTGTACCGGTAATTCCGGCATCAGCACCGGATGCTTGATTTTCTTTTACGAGGTCTTTGTACTTGTCACTTGCAAGACATGCTTCAAATTGCGCCTTATTGAGACCAAGTTTTTGTGCAATGACCGGTAGTTGCTCCGGATCAAGTCCCTTCCCATTGGAATTTGTTGCATCAAAAATGGCATCATGGTACTCATAGAATGCTTTGTCACCTCCCTGTGCGGCTGCACATTCTGCCGCAGTCGCTTCCATTGTGGCAAGGGGATCATGAAATCCTAGTGGGAAATGACGATAAACAGTGTTTACCTTGCCGGCGTTATCGCTTACAATTTTCCCCGGTGTCTTATAAAAGCGTTTACAGTATGGGCATTCAAAATCCGAATACTCATAAATTGTAATCTCAGCATCCCGCGGACCTTGGACATGGTCACCTTTTGCAATCTCCTTGACGTTCTTTGCGGCCTCCTGTCGCTGTTTTTCCGCTTCTTTTTGCGCATTAAGTTGTTCCTCTTGTTGTTTGGCATTATACTCTGCCAGTTGTTCTTCAAAGCTTTTGCTGGAAGAATTCCCCGTTAGGTTTGCCTTATTCAATTGCATCCCGACGTAAATCAATGCACCGGCAATAATAACCGCCACAATAATTGCCGTGTAATTTAATTCGTTCTTTTGACTCATAATGTTATATAATAATTCTTACTCTTTGTACTATAGCATAGTATACTCATCTTTACAATACAACCTACGTTGCCAATCGCTCCGGCGACGTGTTGTAGTTCTTTGCGATAAACGTTTCAATAAGATCTGCATCAAATCTTTTGATTTTCATTGATCGCCCCCATGCAACAAGAGCAATACCATCAAAATCATTTGCCATCCGTTCTGACGCAATGACACGCCCCGGGTACTTCTGCGTCAATTCTTTAATCGCCTGTACCTGATCATCAGGAATATTTTTATAACTAATCCATATATATCCGTGCTCTAAATTATGAACTGCTTGCTCGTCTGCAAGACCGTCCTCGTAGAATCCTCCAAGTACCGCTTCCGCATGTGGCCCAGAGGTTGGCGGATTAGTCGTGTAGGCATCATGTTCTTGTCCTTGTGTAATATGGTCACGTGATTGGATATCATAGTACTCTTTTTTTTGGATGATAAGATCATCTGTGTTACTTGCTGATTCGTTTTGTACGCGTTGCATGTCGTCCTTTTGTGGCGCACTACGATTGCCTCCGATAAACAGATAGAGACCCGTAGCAACCACCACGCCACCCACAATCACACCGATGCTGATGTGCTTTTTGCGTTGTGCTACTTGTCGCGCACGCTCTTTTTGTTCACGTTTCTTTTTTGCTTTCATAAAAATGTATGATGATTTTATTAATAAACACTAAAATTAAATGCCATGCCTGCATGCAGATGCTCTGCGATGTGGCAATGCGTCATCCACGTGCCGGGGTTTGTTGTCTCAAGCACAATCTCAATTCTCTCACCCTCACGCACAAGGACGGTATCCTTCCATTGTAAATTCCCATTGGGCACGCCATCTCGCGTAAGCACGACAAAACGTTGCCCGTGGAAGTGAATGGGGTGTTGCATTGGATGCATGGAGCTTGGATCATTGTAAATCTCAATTTTTATCAATTGATTTTTTGGCAATGCCCACTTAATTTCTGTGTTGATTTTTGGGTTTTGTGCGTCTGTTTCATCAATGAGCATCCACTCCATCATGTCATTTGTGCTCATTGCATTCATGCGTCCCATAGTCTCTTCCCACACAATGCCCTCGCCCACGCGCACATCATCGCCCTTCATCATTCCTCTGCCACCACGACCCATCATACCGCCACGACCTCGCATACCTTTCATGCCGATTACGATGCGCAGGTTTTTATCGGGCTGTTGTGCGAGAAGTTTTTGCATATCTTTACGAATCACGGCGTAGTCAGAAGCATTATTGCGTAATATCGGTTTTGTCGTAGTATTTACATCTTTCCCGCGCACCGTAATTTCTCCGATTTTTTTGCCACGATGCTGGATACGATATGTCCCCTCATGAGAAAACACCGTTTCAAAAATGACGCGCTCTGCCGGTGCAATGACAAAATGATCTGCGAAAAACTCCCTCTCTCCACGTCCAATGTCACCTCCAACAATCGTTAGCGTTGCCCCTGCGATAGAAAAATCAAATGTTCTCGTATTGGCGGTGTTTGTGACGTAAAATCGTATTTTTTCACCTGTTTTTGCATCCATGTGAAAATGTTCTTGATTGTTGATGAGAAAAATATTCCCAAAACGCCCCATCATTGTCTTATTGGTAAAATCTTTATAAAAAGGGTCGTCCTCACTAAAATCATCTAAGACGAGAAACGCTTCACGATCCACGGGATTCCAATAACCCTCTTCTGTCACGTGATAATTCCCATAAAGTCCCATCTCTTGCGTATAATCTTCTCGCACATGTGGGTGATACCAAAACACACCGGCGTCTGGGAAATTTAATGTGTATGTAAAACGTTCTCCCGGTTTCATTTCCGGTTGTTTGCCACCCATCGTATCGGGCAGACCGTCAAACGTATCGTCAGCAAGACGCACACCGTGTGAATGCAACGTCGTATTAACATCTAACTTATTCGTTAATGTCATTTTAATTGTTGCATTTTTATCTACTTGGATGATTGGACCGGGAATCATGCGATTATATGCAAGACGCTTGATGACACGGTTACCAACTTCCTGTTGAACCATCTCAGCCACCATCTCAAATGTATCACCATCATGAAGTTGCACCATCTGGGTGGGGACAACCTGGGGCAGTCCTTCTGGACTTTGTGAAAATGTCTTCTCGGCATCATGGTTTGAAACGGTTGTTTTTTTATCCTCCGTTGCCGTGCGATGACGTTCTGTGCTCACCAAAAGCCACCACGTTGCGCCTGCGATAATCCCCGCTACGATGATGATGCCTGTTATCATTTTTTTCATACTTTTTGTAATGTCATTGATTTTTTATAGAGATTTATCGATGTGATGGCGGTCAGGTATCAATTTCTCTGTTTTCAATCGCAGTGCATTCGCGATGACACTTACCGAACTAAAACTCATCGCAGCGGCGGCAAGCATCGGAGAAAGCAAAATGCCAAAAAACGGAAAGAGGACGCCCGCTGCGACGGGGATGCCGATACTGTTATAAAAAAAGGCAAAAAAGAGATTTTGTTTGATATTTCTCATCACCGCTTTTGCAAGATGCAGTGCCTTTACAATGCCCAGCAAATCACCTTTGACAAGCGTAACATCGGCACTTTCAATCGCCACATCAGTGCCAGTTCCCATGGCAATTCCGACGTCTGCCTGCGCCAATGCCGGTGCATCATTGATACCATCTCCCGCCATGGCAACAACGTTTCCTTCCTTTTGCAATGTTTTGATTACATCCAGTTTCTCCTCCGGCAAAACATCTGCCCGATAGTCTTTGAGGTGAAGCTTTGTAGCGATGTATTGCGCCGTTTTCTGATTGTCGCCTGTTAGCATCATCACCGTGATCCCCTCTGCTTGGAGCTGTGCAATGGCTTGTTTGCTTGTGGCTTTGATCGCATCGGTAATAATGACAAATCCGACAACGCGCTGATCAATGGCGATATATGAAACCGTTTTCCCTCTGCGTTGCTGTGTGACGACAGCATGCATAATCTCTTGCGGGATGGGGCTATGCATGCGCTTCATGAGCGAAGCGTTCCCAACGGCAATGGTGCCACGTTGATGCGTCCCAACAACACCCATGCCTTTTATCGCTTCAAAATCTTTTATCGTATCCAATGACAAACCTTTTTCTTGTGCGGCGGTAACGATTGCAGATGCAAGTGGATGCTCACTGTTGCGATTGACTGAAGCGATGCGTTGTAACAGTGTATCATCTTCATGTCCCTCTGTATTAATAACGGCTTCCAGCGAGGGTTTGCCCTGAGTAATCGTACCCGTCTTATCGATGATAAGGACATTCACATCGTTAAGACGCTCCAGTGCTTCTGCGTTTTTTATCAGCACGCCATTTTGTGCGCCTTTGCCAACGCCAACCATCACCGACATCGGTGTGGCAAGTCCGAGCGCGCAGGGACAGGCAATAATCAGCACGGCAATGGCATTGACAAATGCATAGACAATCGCCGGCTCCGGACCAAAAACATACCAAAGAAAAGCCGTTAATACGGCGATAACCATAACCACGGGAACAAAATATCGCGCGATTTTATCCGCTAATTTTTGAATTGGTGCACGAGAACGGCTTGCGCTGTTTACCATCTGGATAATATGAGAAAGGAGGGTGTCTGCACCAACCTTCTGCGCCACCATAACAAATGACCTCGTGCCGTTGATGGTCCCTGCGTGTACGCTATCATTAACTGTTTTCTCTGCGGGAAGTGGTTCCCCTGTAATCATGCTTTCATCGACACTGCTGTTGCCTTCTGTAATGCGCCCGTCAACGGGGATTTTCTCTCCGGGCTTTACGCGTAAGATATCTCCTTTTTTGATCATGTGGATAGAAACCGTGCGGTCGCCCTGTGGTGTGACACGCGTTGCCTGCGTTGGAGCAAGTGTGAGCAATGCCTTGATTGCGCCACTTGTGCGACGATGTGCACGCGCCTCAAGCAATTGCCCCAAAAGCACAAGCGTCAAAATGACCGTCGTCGCTTCAAAATAGACAAATACCGTGCCTGCCTCTGTCTTGAATTGCTCCGGGAACATGTCGGGAAAAAGAAGTGCGATAACGCTAAAAACCCATGCAACACCTGTGCCAACGCCAATCAGTGTAAACATATTGAAGTTCCGCGTTTTCAGTGACGTCCACGCACGCGCAAAAAACATCCAACAGGCATAGAAAACGACAGGAAGTGACAGAATGCCTTGCACCCAATTCCAATGATAGTGCGACATCACGTCCAGCAAATAATTGTGTGGTAAAAGATCCGCCATGCTAATGAAAAAAATCGGCACCGTAAAGAGGAGGGCGATGTTCATTTTATGTCGCAAGGTGTGATAGGCATGATCGTCCTCATGCTCACTTGACGCTATCGGTACAAGGTCCATGCCACAAATGGGGCACGCTCCCGGCGCATCGCGCACAATTTCCGGATGCATGGGGCAGGTATATTGTTTGCCATCTGACAGCGCGTCCACTGTTGGGGCGACAATCAAATCCATACCGCATACTGGACAGGCGCCTTCTGCCTCATATGTTTTATCACCTTCACAACGCATCGGACAATAATACGTATGCTTTTTATGTGGAGCTGTTTTGCTCGGTGTGTTTTTTGATATTGTCTTATGGTGTTGTAAGGAAGCCTTTTTCATAGAGAATTTTTATGGTATACTTCCATTATAACTGTGGGGTTGACCCCCATGTCAAGTAACCATCTTTACGACATTTTCTCCTATGACAAGCAAAGAACTACGCCAAAAAACCGGCATTTCACGTGATACGCTCCGCCACTACGTTGACTGCGGTCTTCTTCACCCACAGCGCAATCCGCACAATGGTTATCGCACATACACCGTAGACGATATCCGGCGTATTGATTTTATTCTCCGTGCCAAAGATCTGGGCTTTTGCCTTGCCGATATACTATCGATGACCCGTGCAATGCGTGGAGCGCCCTGCCCGCACAAAAGTGTACTCCCCGCATTAGAAAAAAATCTCACATCAGTAAAACAAAAAATTAAAGACCTCAATGCCATTAAAAAACATCTCACGTATCTCATCGCTGATTTTGAAAAACGCAACTGCACGACACATCCCACAAAATTTGAGTTATAATTTCACAAAAAACACGCCGGACCGCCTGCTACTGCGATTATCGTGGCAATGGGTGTCATTTTTTCCCTGTGGTGTGTGGTTATCATATTTTTTTACAGGAAAAACGGTATCTCATTTCATCAATTACTTTTTTGTCACATCACTGAAAAGAAACATCTTGTCTTTTTTAACGTATATGTTATAGTCATATAGTATTTTAGCATATTAACAAAGAAAAAAGGAAAATTATATGAATAATCTAGCAACAGAACAACCGGCACCGGAGCATGTGCCTGGACCACACACGCCTGAACAACATGCCGACAACTTATGGAAACAACAACAACGATTGTTGTATTTAATCACCAAGCGCGGTGGTTTTGCACCATACTTTGACAGCTTGGAGTCACAATACAAAGAGCAGGGATTTCTCACCAATGAGCGTCCTATTGTTGTTTGTATTGACGAAGGCTGTTGTTGCGATGCTCACAGAGGTGATAATCCCGAGCTCAACCTTGCCGGCAGTGGCATCCTCTACAGCGTAGAAGATGCCGCAGAAATGCTTGCGCCCCATAACCCGTCTGTCATCACATCACATGATGGCTGTGGCGCCGCCAACCTGGCCAACAAAGACGCGCAGGCCTTTGTCAGAGAATTGGTAGACTATCTGCGTGAACACGATGACATGGATGTTATACACGAGCATCTCTGCAGTAATCGGATGCAACGCGACTATGCACGTCATGAGGCGGTCGCCGTTTACTATAACACCGATGGGGATGTGCTCTTTGATGCTTCACGCGTCAAAGATGCCAATGATGCACCCCTGTTACCAAAGGGGTTTACCATTGATGCCGGCGCGCTTGGTGAGGAAAACGGCTTACGAGAGCTTGACGTCGCCATCAATATCGCCCTTGGTGATCACGGCTTTGGTTCGCGGTTTGATCATAAGCATCCGTTTTATGTTGTTCTGGTTGGAAACGACAACAGCCAAAAACACTCAATGGCTGTAGAAAATTTCCTTAACGAGCAATCCGCTTACCGCAATGGCAAAATTGTCATCGATAAGATAATGCGATAACACAAAACACCCGCCTCTTATAAAGAGTGCGGGTGTTTTCTTTTGCTTTGGGGAGAATTACTGCACAGAAACGCTAATGTCGTCGTTGTTACACGTGACTTTTGCCGTGTGTTTCTTGCCCGGTGTGCTTGTAATCAGTGCCAATGCCAATGGATCAAGAATTTCCTTTTGCAAGACACGTTTGAGTGGACGCGCACCGTAGAGCGGATCATATCCCTTTTTCACAAGGCACTTCTTGGTCGCATCATCCACTGTAACAGTGATGTTTTTCTTAGCAAGACGTTCAAGGATTTTTTGTAATTGAATCTCCACAATATGCGTAAGCATCTCCTTGGATACCGGATGAAAGATGATAATGTCATCAATACGGTTGATAAATTCCGGTTTGAATGTCTTGCGTACCGCTTCCATCACCTTTGCGCGAATTTGTTCTTCATCAATCTTTTTCTTCTTATTTTCCTCATCACGTAATTGTGCGATATACTCCGAGCCAACGTTACTTGTCATAATGATAATCGTGTTGGCAAAATTGACAACGCGTCCCTTGGAATCCGTCAATCGCCCATCGTCCAAAATCTGCAAAAAGATATTAAAGACATCCGGATGCGCTTTTTCAATCTCATCAAAGAGAATGACGCTATAGGGTTTGCGACGCACAATCTCCGTGAGTTGTCCACCCTCATCATGGCCGACATAGCCCGGTGGCGAGCCGATTAGTTTTGCCACGGCATGACTCTCCATGTACTCACTCATGTCAATGCGCACCAAGGCCTTTTCGCTATCAAAGAGGTTCTTTGCAAGTGCTTTGGCAAGCTCCGTCTTTCCGACACCGGTCGGTCCCAAAAAGAGAAACGATGCAATCGGACGTCCTTCTTCGGAGATGCCGGCACGAGAACGACGAATGGCATTTGACACGGCCGTAACGGCTTCATCCTGTCCGACAACGGACTTTTTGAGATCATCTTCCAAGTGAGCGAGTTTCTCCATTTCACTGGCAAGCATCTTGGAAACGGGAATGCCCGTCCAGTTTGCCACGACTTTGGCGATCTCTTCAGCGGTCACTTCCTCTTTGAGGATTGGATTCTCTTTCTGTAATCGTACAAGCTCTTTCTTGGCCTCTTCCATTTCTTTCTCCGCCTCCGGGATTTTGCCATAGCGAATTTCTGCGACTTTTTCCAATTCACTCACGCGCTCCAATTGCTCCGCCTCAGAGTTGAGTTCATCAATTTTTTTCTTGAGTGCGCGCACTTTGGTGATGGCATCTTTTTCCGCCTGCCACTGCGCCTTTAGTTTCTGTGCCTGCTCTTTGAGATCGGCAAGCTCCTTTTCAACGGCACGAATGCGTTCTTTGGCGTCTTTGGTTTTTTCCTTGCTCAGCGCCGCTTTTTCAATTTCCAATTGTCGCATCTGACGCTCCAGACGATCAATCTCTTCCGGCATTGAATCAATTTCCATCCGCAACTGGCTCGCCGCTTCATCGAGCAAATCAATTGCCTTGTCCGGCAAAAAACGATCGGTGATATAGCGTTGTGAGAGTTTCACGGCAGACGTCACAGCGTCATCAGTAATCCGCACACCATGGTGAATGGCGTACTTGTCTTTGATCCCACGCAAAATAGCAATGGCATCGGCCGTGCTGGGCTCACCAACCATTACCGGCTGAAAGCGTCGCTCAAGCGCTGCGTCTTTTTCGATGTATTTTTGATATTCTTTGAGCGTCGTTGCGCCAATGGTGCGAATTTCACCACGCGCAAGCGCCGGCTTGAGGAGGTTTGCCGCATCCATCGCACTGTCGCCACCGGCACCGGCACCGATGAGCATATGCAATTCATCAATAAAGAGAATATACTTTCCGGCAGCATCTTGTAATTCTTTCAAAACAGCCTTGAGCCGATCCTCAAATTCACCGCGATACTTCGCACCGGCAATCAATGCTCCCATGTCAAGTGAGAGAATTTCTTTGTCTTTGAGGGTCTCCGGGACATCACCCGCGACAATGCGCTGTGCAAGGCCTTCTACAATTGCTGTTTTTCCCGTACCGGGCTCACCGATAAGGACCGGGTTGTTTTTGCTCCGCCGTGAAAGTACCTGCATCACGCGACGAATTTCGCTATCGCGTCCGATAATAGGATCAATTTTGTCTTCACGCGCGAGCTGGGTAAGGTTTTGTGTGTATTTTTTCAAAGCGTCACCGCTTCCTGCGCCATCGGCATCTTGTGAATCCACCTTCTTCCCCTGTCGCAAAACAACCAGTGCATCACGCACGGTCTTTGCTTCCAATCCTGCGGATTCCAAGAGATCACGTACGTCGGTCTTGGCACTCAAAAGCGCCAGCAAAAGATGCTCCGTTGAGACGAAACTATCGCCCATTTTCTTCATTTCTTTTTCCGCCTCTTCAAGGACCTGTGCGAGATCGCGAGCAAGGACGAGCTGACCGGAATGCTCTGCACTACCGGATGGCAGTGTCTTCATCTTGTCTTCAATCGTCTTTTGCAATGCGTCAACGTCAATCCCAAAAGAGTGAATCAGCGACCCTACGGTAGAGTCATCGCCGGAAATCAGTGCATACGCCAGGTGCAGTGCACTGATCTGCGACTGACCGCGCGCAAGCGCTGTCTCCTGTGCGCGCGAAATGGCTTCTTGTGCCTTTGTTGTAAATTTATTGATATTCATTGTTGTTGTTTTTATTATGTAATCTACGTCTTATGTTCTATTGTACACCCTAAGCAACATTTTTACTATGCTGTCAAGATGTTTCCTTTATCATTATAACAGAAGTTAGCACTCTGTCAAGTAGAGTGCTAATCATGCGTTGCTCTCTACTTGTGCACTCCGCACGCTCCTCCTCTACGCGACAAAAAACGACACCGCCAAGGCGCGGTGTCGTATGTACTGCAACAAAAATGTTTTTTCTATCCTTGCTCCGGTGTCGGTGTTTCTTGCTCCTGCTTTTCTTGTGGTGCCGGTGCTTGCTGTGGTTCTACTACCGGTTGCGGTGGTGGGGTTTGGATGTCGTGTTCTATTTGTACGTCT
>CAZMCZ010000016.1:0-12939 GCA_964565145.1 uncultured Pseudobdellovibrionaceae bacterium
GTTCTGAATATGCGAAACATTTCGCGCTCTAACCAACTGAGTCTCTATGCGCCCAATAAGAGATGCTTTTTGTATTTTGTTATAAACGTACAAGTGTGGACCAGACAGGACTTGAACCCGCTGCCTCCTCAGTGCAAATGAGGTGCTCTACCAGATGAGCTACTGGCCCGAATCGTTCTTATACAAATGAAATTATATATGATAATGCCGTACTTGTCCAGCACAAAACCAATCAACGACCAAAATCATACATGAAAATAATTATACCAGAAACAATAATTAATGCAAGAAGCCCTCTAGAGCATCGTGTCCATGGCGCGATTACACAACGCATCCGCTTGCTCATTGCCATCATTGCCATCATGCCCTTTGACCCAATGCCATGCGATATCATGTTTTGTCACAAGTGCGTCAAGTCGTTGCCAGAGGTCTTTATTTTTTACACTCTTCTTTGCTGCGGTTTTCCAGTCATTTTTTTTCCACGTCATAATCCACTTTGTGATACCATCTTTGAGATAGGTAGAATCCGTATGCAAATCAATGTGAGATTGCTCTGGGAGATGTTGCAGAGCTTTAATCGCGGCGGTGAGTTCCATGCGATTGTTTGTCGTTTGCTCTTGCGCGCCCATGAGTTCCGTTGTTGTCCCGTCAGTGTGTTGCACAAAAACCCCCCATCCGCCAATGCCGGGATTTCCTCGTGAGCCACCATCCGTATAAACGATTATTCTTTGATTCATGCGCTATTGCTGTGTAACGATTGAGATTATTTTATTCTATAAACAAGCGTCACTGTGGTGTGGAAATCATTTTCTCCTGTTGGGATATGCGCTTGCTTGGTGCGTAGTGTCGTGTCTGCCATTGCATACTCCGGCGCTTGTCCTTGGTAGAGAGCAACCTGTTGTGCACCAGGATTAAATGAGATTAAATCTCCCAATTCTACACCAAGGTCTTTTGCAAGCTCTTTGGCATTTTCTTTGGCGTCTTTAATGGCTTTTTGACGAAGGTCTTTTTTTATAGCATCGTCATCGTCAATGTAGAAACGCAACTGTGAAACATTGTCAACGTGATGTTGTGCGATTTTTGAAAGCACAATATCTACCATCTTTAAATCGCGGATTTTTATTTCAAGCACCTGCGAGACACGATATCCGCTAAAGCGACGATTACCGTCATTCCAGTCATACTCGGGCTCAACATTGTAGCGAAGTGTTTTAATGTCGCTCTCTTTAATGTGATCTTGTTGTAATGCTTTTATAAGCGCGTCTATGCGTTCATTGACAGACGTCGTCGCTTCGTTGAGATGTGGTGACTTTTTCGTTATTGTAAATGAAACACGTGCAGTATCCGGCTTCTGTGAGGTTTCCGCCTCGCCGGTGACGGTGATGGTGTTTTCCTGTTTATTTTGCGCAAGCGTTGCTGTCACATCAATCTCTTTTTGTCCCGCATAAAACAAGGCAACGATCGCAAGGACGACGGCTATTGTTGCAAGGACGATTGCTATATTTTTCATCATGTTTTTGTTATTATTTACTCACATTATACCACAAACCAACGCGTTTATACCGCACGCCAATCAACGATATTAAATTGAATGCTCACATTTCCATTCCATTCGTTTTCTTGGATATGTGCCAATAATGCAATATCCGTACCGGGCTTTAGCACATCGCGATCCTTACCAAAGCCAAAGCCGATAGCATCAAATTTCTTGGGCGCATCGGTCGCCGTGAGGGTGAGTTTGAGATGTTTTGTATTTTTGCCAACGGTACGTGCTTCTGCCACACGCAATCCCGTGATATGAAAAAGCGGTTCCGGATTGTCCTGTCCAAAGGGTTCAAATTTTTTGAGTTCCTGGACAAAATCAATATCGATATCACCGGCCATGATCGAGATATCCGCAATGCGTTTTGCTTCCACGTTCTTTCCGGCGATTTTTTTCTCAACCGATAATGTCGCGTGTTTTATAAATGCGTCTACATTTTCATTTTTGATTGTCGCGCCGGCGGCAGCGGCATGTCCACCAAATTTTTCGAGGTATTGTGCTGTCTCTTCCAAGACCTCAACCATGTGCACCGTTTTTGGAGAGCGAAACGAGCAACGAGTCACGCCGTCTTCCACAAAACACACACCGACAGGCTTTCTGTGCGTGCTGGCAAGTCGTCCCGCGACAATGCCGACAACACCGATAGGATAATCCTTACCATGGATGAAAATAAACGGCTTATCCGAAAAATTCTCTTTGGCAATTTTTTGGGCTTTTTTGACCAATTGATCTGTAAGTGTTCTGCGAGCGTTATTTTTTTCTTCAATCTCTTGGGCTTTGTGCGCTGCCTGCAGAGGGTCTTTTTCTCGTAAGAGATCAAACGCATCACGCGCATGCGCCATACGTCCCGCAGCATTGATTCGTGGTGCAATGTGAAAGGCGATGGTCGTTGTCGTTGGTTGGCGGTTTTCATCAATTGGCATATTGCCGATGCGAATCATCTCTTGATAACCAATGCGTCGTGTCTTTGAAAGCACCAACAGTCCATATTTGACAAGGGTGCGATTTTCACCAAGAAGTGGCATGCAGTCCGCAACCGTTCCAACCCCGACAATATCAAGCATCCACTTAAGTCCCTCAACATCTTCCGGCAAAAACGCTTGATACAGCGCCTGCACAACCTTAAAGGCCGCGCCCGTACCACACAATCCTTTAAAGGGATACCCACTGTCTTCCATTTGCGGATTGATGATTGCCACGGCGTCCGGGAGGACGCGTGGTACATGGTGATGATCAATGATGATTGTTTCTATTCCTTTATCCTTTGCGTATGCGACTTCCTCGACATTTGTCATGCCACAATCAACACTCACCATAAGCGTCACACCGGCACGAGCAAATGCATCAATTGCCGTTGTGTTTATGCCATGTCCCTCTGAGTGTTTATCGGGAATGTATACCGTTATGGAGAGTCCAAGCGCCTCAAAACCATCGGCAAGGACGGTAGCACCACTCACGCCATCAACATCATGATCACCGAAAATGCCGACCTTTTCATTATTTTTTATTGCACGACCAATACGCTTCACAACCTTTGGCATATCTACAAAAAGATACGGATCATGCACATCTCGATCATAGTCGGGATGAAGAAACGCTTCCGCTTCCTCCCGAGATGTAATCCCCCGTTGCAAAAGCAATTGCTCAATAAGCGGTAAATAGGTCCCGCCTTTAATGTGTCCCGCTATTTGTTTTTTGGTCTGCCATTTCATAATATGTTCATTGTACATCATTATCACAAATAAAAAAGATATATCGCAAACCAAACGCAATACATCTCAAAAAATGTTATTTCAACACGCGACAATCCTTTACATACTCCTTATCAAGGCACGAAACCATTCCATCGGAATAGCGCACCCATAGAACATCTTGATTGGCGCGTTGTCCAATGCCTTTTGCGACACCAATAACCGTAGCATTGCTCTTACAGTTTTCTGTAAAAGTGACTTCGATGCTACAGCCACCAACCGCTCCCGCTATGAATTGAGTGCATGCGCTTTGTGACGCATTTGCATTTTTTATTCTTTCACGAACCTCCTTAGTTGGTTCTGTTGTCACGACTCTTCTGAAATTTTTGTTAAAAGCCACTTTGCCAATTGTTTCAATCAAACAATCGGCGCAAAGCTTTTTTCTTGACAGAAGAAAGATGTCAGACGTTTTTTCCGTGATACCACACTTTGCACAAACATCCATAACATAGGGAGCAAGATGTTTGTACGTCTCTAAGTCTTTTCGTATACACGATGAGCACACATACCTTTTTTTATGATACGCAAATCCTGATACATCAAAGAGCTCATGCTTTGGGTACGATTCGCCACAAGCACAACATGTCCTATTCATCAATTTCTCCTTTTGAAAAAAATGTTAATGTTCCTACCAAAGAGTACATCATGATGCACATAATATCAAGCATGAACATCTGCTAAAAATTATGAGCAGACAATTTTTGCGGAGAATGTTTTTTTGCTGGCGTTATCAAGGCGCAGTACAAGCACTGGTTTTTTGCATGTAAATTTTTCCTTTCCGCCAAGGTCCGCAATAATGGGACGCATGTATTCTGCCTTCAAATCAAGTGGAATCTTGTACTCCATTGTGATGAGCAGTGCCGTGATACGATCCACAACTTCACGTGGCGCCGTATAATCACGCACGATAAAATCTCTAATGCCGAGCTCTTTGGCGCGTTCTTTGTCTTGTGTGCGACCAAGATGAGAATTGATGACAATCGGCACCTTGTTGATGATGGCATTTTTCTTAATCGCTTCGATCATTGTAAATCCATCCATGCGTGGCATAATGATGCCCGTAAAGATGACATCCGGTTGATGCTTCGTTGCCAAGTCCAACCCTTCCAGTCCATCAGACGCTTCAATAACGTTAAACCCCGCCTGCTCAAAAATCGTAGCATACATGGTGCGTGTGTCGAAATCATCGTCAACAATAAGAATTGTATGCTTTGTCGCATCAAGGCTTTTTTTGCGCTTTGGGACGGTTGTTTTTTTGAAAAAAGATTTTTTTGTTGTGGGAGAAACGTTTGTCTTGTGCGGTTTTTGTGACGATTTTTTGTTGGTGGCAACGACGTTTTCTTTTGCATCGTTTTTTATCGGTATTTTCTTTGCCACCGGAGCATCTTCCGAGACAACAGCACGCTCTTCTGCTTTTTGTGGTATATCCGCTACCACATGATCCGCGCGCTCAGATGACTCTGCGCGCTCGCGTAAATGCATCGTCTCAGACGCCGCTACTTGATGCACATCAATCTGAATGTTTTCTTCTCCCTTGTCGTGTGAGACAATAGCGTCATCACCATTCTTTTTTTGCGCCTGCACATTTTCATCCATGATTGTGTGCAATTCCTCTGCTTTATCGGGATCAACGGTATTGGCAGCATAGGGTTCAGAAACCGCCCTCCAATTTGCTTGGTTATCACCATAGTTGCGCCCAAACTGTAAGGCATTTTTTTTGTCGTATAAACTCATTTTTTTGTTTTTTGTTTCTTGTTCTTATTATAGGATGTTTTTGTAGAAGGTGCAAATAAATCCTATCGTTATGACCGCCCTTTTAAAAACTTCAGCGTTAGGATTTCTTTTGGACAATCATTGCGCTCAGAAGTCCAAAAATCACCCATACATAGCCCATGAGCAGTCCGGCATTAAAAAGATTTGGGATAAGGAGCGCCACAAGGAACAACAGCACACCGACGCCACGCGTGTCGCGCGTTGCCAAGAGCGATTCTCGGGATAATCTCACTGCACGATAAAGCATAAATCCCAGCAGAGAGAGAAATAAACCTAATCCAACAACGCCGACAGAAAGCGCCACTTCAAGGAAGACATTGCTCGTGTTGAGTGGAGTGCCGGAAGGGTCGCTTCCCAGAAGTCTTCCGCTACTGCCCCATCCATAACCCAAAAGCGGTTTAGCCTTTACTTTTTGAAAAGCTTTTTTGTAAATGTGACGTCGCAGATTGATATTTGGGTCGGGACGATCAATTTCACGCACAAACGCACCCGCTGCTTTTTGCGCATCGATGTCTTCGAGGTTGATGTGGACGCATCCATATTGTTTTAAATCATCCATATGTGTAATCGATGCCGGCAACGGCCTGTTGTGATCGCAGGCAATGGTAATGGTCTGCATACCGGATGTCGTACTCAAAGCACGATTAGCCAGTGCAAACGTGCTCAAATGAAAAAAGACGACGATGCTATACGCCACAAGAATAATTAAACCGATGATGGAAAGATTTTTAATGAGTGTTTTTTTGCCAAAGCGTTTCGCTGTCACAAAAAGATATGTTATCACAACGGCAATTGCTCCAAGCCACGCACTTCGTGCAACGGTGAGAATCAGTGCAACATAGATGATGAGTAAAATACCATAGTACAGAACGCTCATTCCTTTTTGTGGATGTGTGATGTTTTTGTGTGTATTGTGTGCCCACGGTGGTTTCTGTGTTTGTGTGCCATCTGCTCTACCATGAGCGTTATAATAGAGAAAGAAATACACGATTGCAGAAAGCATAACCAAAAACATGCCAAACCAATCAGCCTCTGCAAATGTGGCATGCGGACGTCCCGGCATGAGAGAAAAAAACGGCTCACCATGCACAAAAAACCAATTCTGCACAATGCCATAAAGCGTCACCAGAAGTCCACTGGCAAGAATGGTAGTAAGAGCTTCTGTGATTTCATCCCACGATTGGACAAATACGCGCGTCAAAAAATACACGAGGAAAAAACTTGCAAAAATAATGGCATGACGCAAGCCACTGCCCCCCGTGCCCGTCATAAAAACCGACACAAATCCCACAACGACAAGCAAGAGAAATGCTTTGTCTGCATAGTGCATGGTCTCTCGCATATGGTCTAAGCGTCCCACGATAAATCGTAACCCAACAGCAAGCATCAAAATACCTCCCAGATACTGATAAAGACGTAATGCAAACGGCGTTCCGTCAATGGTAATTATCACAATTTCCAACGGTATAACGGCAAGGAGTAAAAGAAAGACACTGTAGGGACGCCATAGCGCCACGACAAACATGATACTCCCGATAACAATTGCCGTTGTCATTGTAAGTGTGTGCCATCCCATGAGGGACAAAGTACTCAGAGCGCTCGCTATCATCACAACAAGAAGGATACGAAGATAATTGATATGTGTAAACATATTATGTCAATAATGATAATGTTTTTTGCGTAAACGTTTCCCAGGAAAATTGTTCTGCGCGTTTCTTCCCTGCACTCCCTAATGCTAGGCGTTTTGTTTCGTCAGAAAGAAGTGTTTCCATTGCCTGTGCGATATCCTCCACACGCCCGTTGCCACAATACAAAACAGCGTCACCGCCCACTTCCGGCAAACTGGCGGATTGTGTTGTTATAACCGGCGTGCCACAGGACATCGCCTCCAAGACCGGCATACCAAAGCCCTCATAGAGCGAAGGGAAAAGAAACATCAGCGCTTCATGGTAGAGTGCCGGCAAGTCTTCCTGTGGCACAAAACCAAGAATGTTGACATGCTTTTTGATGTCGAGGTCATCCACGAGGCGCTCAACATCCGTCACCATCGGTGCGAGTTCCGGCATACATTTGCCGGAGAGAACCAACGGAGGCAGAGGTGTGTTGTGGTTTTCTGTGAGGAGTTTTTTGTATGCTCTGAGCGTATGTTCTACGTTTTTACGCACTTCAAGTCCACCACCGGTATAGAGATATCCCGGTGTCAGATGGTATTTTTCCATCACGTGACTAATGGTATTTTGCTTGATCGGTTGTTTGAAACGCGGATCTACGGCAATATAATTGACGCTGATGTGCTCTGCCGGAATATGGTATTGTCGCACAAGATCCTTTTTTGTATGTTGTGATACGGCGATGATCTGTGTGGCACTGTTGATTGCTTTGTCCGTTAATTTTTGGTAGAGTTTTTTGCGTCTATTACCGAGGTATTCCGGAAAGATTTTTGGGATGATGTCATGGACGATCATCACGTGCTTTATTGATGATGTAAGAATTGTCGGACACTGATAAAGACTTAGAAAGGCATCGCAACGGTCACTCTTTACGCGTCGTGGCAAAATATACTTTTCCCAGAGAACCTTCCGCACAAGGTCATCACGTTGATATCGAGGCATTACGACGACATTGCGAAAACCTCGTGGAAGCGCAAAAGAAATCTCTTCCTCGGTGTAGAGAAGAAACGTCACATCGTGCAAACGACCATCTTTTTTCATCGCAAAAAGCTGGTGGAGAAAATGCGTTGTCACTTGCCCGATGCCCGTGGCAGGTTTACGCAAAAATGATGCGTTTACTCCGATAATCATACTTCTATCATACCACGATACCCTTTTTACCGCGCGCGAATCATCTTGGCTGTAAGTTCTGCTGCACGCTCCCATGAAAACCGCTTGACGTTTTGTGTGCCTTTTTTTATAAGGTCATTGCGCACGTCTTCGTCGCTAAGCAACAGATAAATCTTTTCGGCGAGATCTGCCGGCACATGCGGGTCCACGAGAAGTGCACTCTCTTTGGCGATTTCACCAAGAGATGACGACGACGCCGTCACAACGGGCACACCACAGTGCTGTG
Source organism: uncultured Pseudobdellovibrionaceae bacterium (assembly GCA_964565145.1). Taxonomy (GTDB): domain Bacteria; phylum Patescibacteriota; class Minisyncoccia; order Moranbacterales; genus JALWEZ01. Next base: position 8,134 of record CAZMCZ010000016.1, read on the forward strand.
CTTCCAGGATTGTCAGTCCAAATCCTTCATAGAGCGATGGAAAGACAAAAACGCCTGCCTGCGCAAGAAGTGCGCTTTTTTGTTTTGCCGAAATAAATCCGGTAAGAATAATATCTTCTTTAAATGGATGACGATGAATTTCACGCACAATGTCATCATATCCATAGCCTCCTTTCCCCGCCAGAACGAGTTTTTGCGTGATGTGGAAATGCTCACGGAGCATTTCATAGGCCTGCAAGATTGCCGTGATGTTTTTGCGTATTTCAATGCGCCCGATAAAGAGAAGGTACTTCCCCTGTGAGAGCCCATAGGCATCAAGCACGTCTGCAGAAGTAATCGCCGATACAATTTCCGGCGGATTAACGCCCTCGTAAATCACGCGAATCTTTTTTTGCGGGACATGATACAAGCGCATCAAATCCTTCTTGGTATTGTTGGAAACGCAGATAATGCGTCGTGACCACTTGCAGGACTTTTTGATGCCGTAGCGCATGCGTCGGCGTTCTCGTGGTGAAAATGCCTCTGGCGTCATCTCAAACTCAAGTCCGTGGATTGTTGCAATGGTTGTACGCGGATGAATGGGCGGGACAATATGACCGGGGACAAAAAGCCGATCAAAACGTCCAAAAAGCATGGCAAGCGACAGACGAACATACGTCCACAACCGTGGTGCGTAAAGTTGCTTCAGCTTCCATTTTTCCGGCAAGACAAAGTCTACATTCTCCGCCGTACCGGAACGCAAAAAAAGTGTGACGTCTTCATCGGCAAGGTCTTTGACGAGATGCTTGATTAACTGATAAGAATATTCTTCAATACCGGTACGTTCATGTAAAAAGGCTCGCGATGCGTCAATGGCTATTTTCATAAAATTGTTATTTTTTTGTAGCAAGAATGGTTCTTTTGTAGGTGTCGAGGTGATCAAGGACAATGCCAATACCGTCAACCACACACGTCAAGGAGTCATCGGCGACATAACATGGCACACCGACGGTTTTTGTAATCAATTGATCCAAGTTCTTTAGAAGCGCACCGCCACCGGAAAGAATCATTCCCTTGTCCATAACATCAGCCGCAAGTTCCGGCGGAGTCTCTTGCAAGACTTTTTTTATTGCGTTAATCACTTCTCTGAGTTCATCTTGAAGCGCCTCTGTGATTTCATTTGCGCTAATGCGAACGGTTTTTGGCAACCCGCCCATCAGATCACGTCCGCGGATATCAATCGTTTCTTTTGTCGTTTGCGCAATCGCGCTCCCGATGGCAATTTTGGCCTCTTCCGCTGTTCGTTCACCGATTGCCAGTGAATACTTTCGCTTGATATAATCCGCAATTGCTTGGTCAAATTTATTGCCACCGACACGTGCCGATGTCGCTGCGACAACGCCACCAAGAGAAATCACAGCGATTTCGCTCGTGCCACCGCCGATATCGATAATCATATTTCCCTGTGCGCTGTGGATAGAAATCCCCGCACCAATGGCGGCGAGCACCGGTTCTTTGACAATGTATACCTCACGTGCACCGGCACGCATCGCGGCATCGACAACGGCACGACGCTCCGTACTGGTCACGCCGGCGGGAATGGAAATCATTAGTTCCGGTCGCGTAAGACGAATACGCGGACTGACCTTATCGATGAAGTATTTAAGCATCGCTTCCGTAACACGATAGTCTGCGATGACGCCATCTTTGAGTGGCTTGTATGCGGTGATGTTCTCTGGCGTTCGCCCCAACATCTCCTTTGCTTCATTGCCGACCGCCAAAACACGATCCTCTGTAAGGCTCACGGCCACGACACTCGGCTCATTGGCCACAACGCCTTTGCCCGGAATGACAACCAGTGTGTTCGCCGTGCCCAAATCTATGCCAATGCGGTGTTTAAACATACTCATAAATTTATGTTGATATCATTTCAATTTCAGCGCCGATATCGCGCAAGCGTTGTGCGAGATTTTCATAACCACGATTAATCATATAGACATCTTTTAAGACGCTTGTTCCTTTTGCACCAAGCATGGCAACAAGGACGACAGCGCCGGGACGTAGTGCCGGCGGACATGTCATGCGCGCCGGACGAAAAATCGTTGGACCACTAATCATTGCGCGGTGCGGATCAAGAAGGCGTACCTTTACACCGAGACGTTTAAGTTCTGTGAGGTAAATCGCTCTGTTTTCAAAAACCCAGTCATGGATGAGCGTATCACCCTTTGCAACAGCGCCGATCACGGCAAAAAACGGTAGATTGTCAATGTTGAGTCCCGGAAATGGTCGTGGCTCAATCTTGTCTTGCAGTGCTTTGAGTCGTGACTTTTCTACGAGAATATCAACGAGTATCGTCTTTTTATTTTTTGCTTTATATGTTTGCAAGATACGATAACGCAGACCCATGGCTTTGAGTTTGAGTAATTCCAGCTCCAAAAAATCAAAAGGACAGCGCCGTACAACAAGCTCACTCTTTGTCGCAATGGCAACAGAAAGAAAAAACATCGCTTCTATCGGGTCTTCAGAAATCTCGTACACCACATCTTTGTCAATCGTTCCAATGCCGTGAACACGCAACGTCGTTGTGCCAATGCCATCAATCCGCACACCGCATTTTTGCAAGAAAAAACACACATCCTGCACCATATAATTTGCGCTTGCCATGCGAATTTCCGTAATGCCGGGTGTTTGCGCCGCCACAAAAAGCGCGTTTTCCGTTACCGTGTCTCCCGCCTCATAAAGTGCAAAACGCCGTGGAGAATGCAATGGCTTCTCTCGCTGAACCATGAAATCCCTTGCGCGCGCTTTGACATGCATCCCAAAAAACCCGAGCGCATGCACATGTGGAAAAATCGTCCGCGTCCCCAACAAACATCCTCCGGACTGTGGAATGGAAAAGTTCTTTTCTCTGCGTGCAAACGCTCCGAGAAGCAAAATCACGCTTCGTGTTTTTTTTGCCGCCTTTTTGTCAATCGTGGCAAGTGTAACTTTCTGTGGTGTGATGATAACACTTCGTCCGCGCCGAACGATCTGCATACCGATGCTTTCAAGTATTTCTATCCAACGGTTCACCTCTTCAATCTGTGGTACATTTTTAAGCGTCGTCGTGCCACGATTAAGCACGCTTGCCGCCAAAAGCGCGACGGCCGCATTTTTACTCGTATTGACCGTTATTTCTCCTGAAAGTTTTTTGCCACCAATGACACGAAAGTGTTGCATAATGTTCTCTGATATTTATAGTATTCCTCCTACAATACCCCCCAGTATACGCTAGATGTCTTATTCTTTCAAGCATGCGCGTTTTTTGATGCAAGCATCGTCATACAGACATCTTCTTTTCTGCACCAAAGCTCGTGTCGCGCAATCACGCTCTTTTCCATCGTCAAAACGTCTTATGGAGAAATGCCCGACGTCTTTGCTCGGGCATGCGCTCAATGGCATAGCGCAATGTTGTCCGTGGCAATGCATCATAGTGTTTGACGAGAAACGTTTCCGCCATCTTTGGCTCCTTTTTCCACAATTCACGGAGCATCCAGCCAAGTGCCTTGTGCATTAAATCTTCATGATCATCTAAAAGCCTTTCTGCAAGCGGAAGTACATGCGTATACACACCATGGCGGATAAAGAATAATTGACTCACGATAGCCATGCGTCGATACCACATCACTCTGGCAACAACAAGACGCTGAAGAATGTCTCTCTCTTTTGGATGATCATAGAGATACTGTCCGAGGATGTGTGGCGCCGAGCTATCTACTAAATCCCAATTATTGATCCGTGCTTTATTGCGCAAATAAAACGTGTAGAGCGTTTTTTGTCGTTTTTTGTCTTGTTTTTTTATGGCCGATTTCATCTGCAATACCAAGATATGTAGTGCGCAAAGACGATCTTCGTGAATTTTTGAGTTTAAAAGTTTGTGCAGTGTTTCCAGAGAGGCGTGACGAAATGCTCGTGCGATTTTGCGTGATTGCGGTACGGCAACACCGATAAAACGATCCGATGCGCCATAGGCACCACGATCAGTTTTAAAAAACCACATGTTGCTTTTTTTGCGTTCCTCTGTCGCTACGGCACGTAACGCTTTGGTAATCTCACCATAGACAGCCATTGTCTTTTCTTAAGATAACTTATAATCCTTACATTCAATATTATGTTTTTTGCATTCTGCTTTTAATTCTTCTTTGAGGCAATAATATTTCTGTAAATATTTATCATTTTTTATAATTATGTCTGTATTTTCTAAACCACTATATGGTGTTCCAAAATAAACTTTTGTAATTTGTCCTATTTTTTTATTTTCTCCATCACATGTATTATCTGCTTTCTTAAATAAACGCCTATATTCAAATTCGTAATCCCAATCTTTCTTTTTACATGTAAGAATATCTTCAACGTTCAAACTTCCATTTCCTCCTGGGATTTGTTCTTTATAATTAACTTCTTTACAGAGATAATCGTCTACTTCCACTTCAATTGCAACGCCCTTAAACCCATTGGCATAATGCCCCCACATCAATACGTTCTTTAAAGCATTCTCATCAGAGAAAGAACAAATTTTATACTTATTTTTACCAGAAAATATCCTTTCAACTTCTTTTTTATTTTCAACATTAAAAACACCTTCCATAGGATCATTTAATGCTGAAAATTTCGAGCACCAAAAACGTCCTGTTTGAATGATTGTTTTAATTCTCATTAAGTCATCGCATGATTTAAGTGGTCTAAACTTATATAATTTCTTCATAATGTAAATAAATTATTTTTTTAGGATGTCCAGAAGATCCAGGTAGTGTGCTATGTCACGGGTGCGCACAACATCTCGTTGCA
>CAZMCZ010000017.1:0-12666 GCA_964565145.1 uncultured Pseudobdellovibrionaceae bacterium
TTTTTATTTTACGTTCTTCTTTTAGTATACAGGGTTTTTGATTTTTGTAAATGGATTGTGCTCGTCCACTACATTTAGCACTCTTTGGCTGATAAATCTTCTCCCGTACCATGTACTGCAATGGAGAGAGCGTACCAAGACTCTGGTGCGGTCTCTCTCTATTATGCCACAACAGCCAATCAACAAGTTTCTCATTGAAAGCGTTGATATCTGTTGCAAGTAATATCCTGTTAATAGATACAAAGTCTTCTGAGAGTGTTCTACCAGCATAACTTTCTGATACTCCAAGTAGTGTTGCAATCTTTGCTTTACCAAGTCTTAGATGTTTTTTCTTAATTTGATTACTTGTTCTATGTAATCAGGATCGTATATCCTTTTTCTTTTATTTTTTTGGAGCTCTACTCTTTGGATTAAGAGTGATTAATTTGCTCTTCCCTTTGTCTAGAGAACTTTTTCATCTATAGAGAGTTCTTTTTGATACATCAAAGGCATCTATTGTTGCTTGTAATCCGTAGTTTTGTCAAAAAGTGAGTATTCTAGCACGACGTTGTACTTTTTCTTTGTTTCTCATGTGCTTTTAGCGTAATGCACTTTCGTATATCGTCAAGAAGCCTTTTGTTCCTTTGAATTTGTTAAATTGTCTCAACACTCTTCTTTTTAGAAGAGTGTCATGTGTATGTGAGTTTGTGTATGTGACATTATACCCGAAGAACTATAACTTCCCATACTAAACTATATCATGATTAATATTACAAAAATTAAAAAACCCATCAAAGTAGATTTACTATTGATGGGTTCATTGCATTATTTAAAATTATATATCGTCGTTTTATTTTTTCCGATATGTTTTTTTCTTTTCACCGGATTTTTAGAAACAACAACTATAAAATTTCCCTCTCCAAATTGTTGAGTGCCATATTTGGTTGCGGGTTTTTTTTGAAACTTATTACATACCAAAACTACCTTTTTTCCTTTATATGGATACGACATTTTTTCCTCCTTTTCATTTCCCAAATTTAAATTGTCAAAAAGCAAATATAAAAAATATTAGATACTAGATATTTTATACTTAAGTATCATATTATCCTAGCATAAATCCACTAATTATGCAATAGTTTGTATAATTAACAGTCAGTGGTAACACTTTGATAAACTTAAGGTAACAGTGTTAACTATTAAATAACAATTACGCAAAAACATAAGTTATCCTAAAGAAAAACGTATTTTATGGTATCAAAGCGTAGATAGAGATAAAGAAGTGTAACTGAAACTTGTGATATATTTCATATATCAAGAAAAACATATCACAAATGGAGAAAGAGAGATTTTATAGGAGGTGGTAACAGTGTTAACTTTAATGATAAGCTGGGTATTGGTGTACAAATGGATATTAAGTATGTGTATGATAAAGGTATTAAAAAGTATCAATTTAGTGTATTTAATCCATATACCGAAATGTATTATTTTACTATATTTGATACTAAAGAAAGTAAAGTGCAATTCAAGTTCTTTAAAAAGCTCAGAAATATTTTAAATTTAAAATATTATCAATACAAACTGACAATGGTAGTAAATTTAGAGGATATTTTCATAAATGGTTAGATGTACAAAATATTTCTTATTATTTTATATCTAAAAGTTCTCCTTGGTGGAATGGTAAGGTGAAGAGAATTCATAGAACCATGAATGAAGAATATTATCAAAATGTTTTTAGAGCATGGAAAACATCATTACAATAGTTGGAATATTACAATAAGGAAGGATTATATCTTTTATTAGATGAATTAACCCCCTGTTGAAAAAAGGAAAGTGTTACCTTCGATTGTTAATTATACAGGGAGTGCGTCGGTATGGTTTTAGTTGTGTTATAATAAAGAAAAATATGAAAAAACAAAACGCATTACAAAAACTTTTTTTGCCACAGTCAATTGCCATTGTCGGAGCAAGCGACACAGAAGGGAAAATCGGCAATCTCCTTGTGCGCAATATGAAAACGTACGGTTATAATGGTGATGTTTATTATGTCAATAATCGGGTCGCGACGGTCGGGGGAGAGCGGACGTATGCTTCCGTTGAAGAAATCGGAACGTCGATTGATGTGACAATTATTGCCATTCCGGCACAATATGTCTATGCAGTCATCGCATCGGCGGCAACGTACTGCAAGCACTTTATTGTGATTAGTGCCGGTTTTGGTGAAGCGGGAATTGATGGACATAATCGTGAAATGCAATTGCACGCCCTTGCACAAGAGAAAAAACTCACAATCATGGGACCAAATTGCCTTGGGTTTTTGATGCCACGTCTTGCGCTTAATCTGTCGTTTGCTCCCGGGATGCCACCGGTCGGAGACACGGCGTTTGTCTCGCAATCAGGAGCATTGGCGGTGGCAATTATTGATCGGGCCCAGGCGCTGGGGATTGGGTTTTCTTATGTGATTAGCATTGGCAATAAAATGCAGGTAAGTGAAGTGGACATCATTACCTATTTACGTGACGACCAATACACAAAAACGATCATCCTTTATCTCGAAAGCATTCAAGACGGTTCCGCTTTTATGCAGGCCGTTTCTGATGCGCGTCGCAGTGGAAAGCGTGTGATCATCCTCAAAGCCGGCAAGACAAAAGCGGCACAGAAAGCGATTGCTCTGCATACAGGGTCACTGACCAGCGGGGATGTGGTCGTGCAGGCCGTATTTGATCGGTTGGGTGTTGTGCGTGCTGAGACGATTGATGATCTTTTTGTGGCGGCACGTGTTGCACATACGATGCCTATTGTAAAGAAGGACCATCTTCGTTTTGCCGTAATTACAAATGCCGGCGGTCCCGGGGTTATTACAACAGACTTTATCGCACAGACACGACATCTCACGCGTGCAAAGCTCTCAGCGCGTACGCTTGCACAGCTCAAAGATGTTTTGCCGGTAGCCGCTTCAACACATAATCCCATTGATGTTTTGGGCGATGCGCTCCTTGATCGTTATGAGCAAGCAATTGACATCTGTCTTAAAGACAAAAACGTTGATGCCATTCTTGTGCTTCTTACGCCACAAGAGCAGACACCGTGTGACGATATTGCAAAGATGCTTGTTCGTCGAAACCAAGACGCGTCCAAAATCTTGATGGCTTCCTTTATCGGCGGTGTATCTGTTGCGCGTGCAATGGAATTGTTGCGCAATGGCGACGTCTTGCATGGTGAGACACCGAGCGCACTTCTGGCAATGCTTGATGATATCATCGAAGCGGATAGATGCGCAGTGCCAATGTTGCGTCCGATAAAAGTAGAAGCGCAAAAAACCGCCGCACGGATTTTATCACGATACAAAAAACAACACTATCACGGAGTGTATTTTGCAGATGCCACAAAAATCATGAAATCCTATGGTGTGCGTGTCGTGAAGCATTGGGATATTACAGCGGGCTTTGGCACAGCAACGCCGGTGACGTATCCTTGTGTCGCCAAAGTGGATGATCCGCATCTCTTGCATAAATCCGATCGTGGCGGTGTCATCTTGCCGATTCAATCAACTGCGCAATTGCAACGTGCACGCAAAAAGTTACGCAAGGATTTTCCACAAAAGACCGTACGCATCATTGCGCAACCATTGCTTGCATCACGCATGGAATTGATCATCGGGATGAAGCGTGACGCATCGTTTGGTCCGGTGATTATTGTCGGGCTTGGCGGTATTTATACGGAGATTTTTCATAAAACAGACGTCTTTGTGACGCCGTTTGGCGTGCGGGATGTCAAGAAACGTTTGCAACAAGGCGCCTTGGCATTTCTCTTTGATGGTACGCGCGGTCAGACGCCATATGATCTCTCTGCTGTTGTCAATGTCGTGATGGCGCTACAGCAGATAAGCGTGGCATGTGACGATGTGCGTGCCATTGATATTAATCCTTATCTGCTTTCACAAAAGCCGGACAAGTCTTTTGCCGTTGATATAAAAATTATTTTTTAGGTTGTTGCAGTTGTCGCATTGCGGATTTCATCGTACAATGAATAGTATAAAAACAAATATGTTATGCATGATTTAATTATCGAAAATGGAACAATTATTGACGGAAGTGGTGATGAGCAGTATGTGGCGGATCTTGCCATCAATGATGGCGTTATAACGGAAATTGGTGACTTGCGTGGTGAGCACGCCCAAAAACACGTTGACGCATCAGATCATTATGTGGTGCCCGGTTTTGTGGATCTCTCAAATCGTAGTGATGTGTATTGGCGACTGTTTCGTGATCCTCTCATGGAAAGCTTGCTTCGCCAAGGTATTACGACGATGATTTGTGGTAACTCCGGATCGTCGCTTGCGCCAATTTACAACAAGGACATGCTCCTGTCACTGCAAAAATGGTCAGACATTCGCAAAATCAATGTGGGGTGGGAGACGATGCGTGAGTTTTTGGATGCGGTGGAAGCGCTTCACCTGAGCATGAATTTTGCAACGTTTGTGGGGCACGGCACGTTGCGACGCGGTTTAACGGGGGATACCATGCGCGCCCTAAAACCAAAAGAGATGCACGCACTGCAAAAACACATTACGCAAAGTCTCACCGAGGGTGCCTTTGGCGTTTCTCTTGGTTTGGTCTATACGCATGAGCAAAAGACAACAGCGGAGGAACTGACGATGATTGCACAGACGATTGAAAAACAGCGGGGGTTGTTTGTCGCTCATTTGCGCAATGAAGACCGGGACGTGCTTGAGGCACTTGATGAAATCCTCTCGGTTGCTCGTTTGACGAATGTTCGGACGCACATCACGCATCTCAAAGCGGTCGGTAGCAAAAATTGGTCTTTGATGTCGCAGGCATTAGAAGCCATTGAGCAAATGCGTGCTAATGGATTTAATGTTCTCTTTGATTTATATCCATACAATTATACGGGATCTGTGCTCTATACGTTCTTGCCGGAGTGGGTCACGGACGGTGGTCGCGCGATGATGCTTGGTCGTTTGCGTACGCCACAAATTTACCAACATGTCGTAAAAGAATTACGTGATGTTGATGTTGATTTTGGTACGGCCATTGTAGCGCATGGTATTTCTGATAACAATATCCGTGGTAAAAAAATCGCCACATTGGCACAAGCACAAAACAAAACCGTGGAAGAGCTCGTTCTTGATCTGCTCATAGCGTCGGAGGGACGTGTTATTGTATTGATTGACGCGCTGAGTGAGGAAAACCTCATACGGGGCATCAGCAATCCTTACAGCATCGTTACGACAAATGCTCCGGGGTATTCTTTGACAAACATTGATGCGCATGCGACAGTGCATCCACGCTCTTTTGGCAGTTTTCCGCGTTTGTTGCATCGGTATGTCAACCAGCAGAAGATTCTTTCATGGGAAGAAGCGATTTATAAGATCAGTGGCAAGCCGGCGCAGCATGTTGGCTTGGATCGGCGCGGTCTTTTGCGTCAAGGGTATTATGCAGACATTGTCGTCATTGATCCAATGCGTGTTGAAGACTGTGCAACGATACAAAAACCACTGCAGTATGCCCGCGGTATACGCGATGTTTTTGTGAACGGCATTCCTGTGATTGAAAGCGCACGTCTTACCGGCATCCGGCCCGGGCACGTCTTGCGCAAGACCTCTGTATAAAATGATGATAAACATTTTTGCACTTGTGCCTTTTTTCCTATATACTGAAAGAGTAATTTGTAGATAAAAAACATGGCGCTTTCTCAACGACAAAAACGTGTTAAAATTTTTTGGTATTTTTTTGCGACGTTGATGATTATAGCAATGATTGGTTTTTTGTTGTTGCCACTCTTGTACGCATAATTTATTATAGAGGGATTTATGCATCAGAGACGACAACATAGCCACATTGTTAAAACGTTCTTTGCTCTTGTGCTTGGCGGTGGCATCTTTCTCCTTTTTCTCTTGCCGGTTATTCGTGAGCGAAAGCATCAACAACTTCTTGACCAAGAAATCGCAAAACAACAAGCTCGAGAAAAAGACATTGCACATGAGAATATGCTTTTGAAAGAGTTCATTGCCTATGAAAAAACACCCATTGCACAACAGCGTCGTGCGCATGCGCAAGGTTATGTGGCACAAAATGAAAATGTTGCCGTCGTACCGGACACCCTTCCTGACAAGCCACTTGATGATGAAGAAAAAAAAGATGACGATGTCATCGTACAGCCATGGCGTGCATGGTATAGCGTTTTTTTTGAGAGAGAGTGATAATTTATTATAATCATATCGTATGAAAAAAAAATATACAATTATTGGACTTATAATACTTACCGGTTTGTGTGTTTGGATGATTTTTATCTGGAAAGATATTTATGGCTCATCAGAAGACACCGTTCCCGGCGCGCATTTTGTGAAGCAGTATTTCCATGTGCCGGCTGCAACGGTCAATCATCACAAAATCACGTTTATTGATCTGGAAGATCGTTTGCGGAGCACAAAACATTTTTATGAAAATCAGGATTTTGCTCGTGCCGGTATTCGCATCGATTTTTTGACACCAGAAGGAAAAAAACGCCTCAAGCTCATGGAAAAAGATATCTTTAATAAGCGGATTGAGGATTTGGTTATCCGCGACATCGCGCACAAAAACGGCATCAACGTTACGCAGGAAGAAGCGCAAATGGCCCTGGACCGTATCATTGAAACATCCGATAAAGAGGCCGTCCAGAAGCGTATGCGTCTCTATGACTATACGAAAGAACAGTTTGCGCAAAACATCGTTCTGGATCAGCTCTACCGACAAAAGCTAGAAGATTGGTACAACAAAAAATATCCCACACCATCGGCAATTCGCACGCGTGCACAAGAAGCCAAAAAGGCGCTTGATAAAGGTGATGATTTCGGGCGCGTTGCACAACAATTCTCTGATGGCAACATCACAAAAGATGACGGTGGCATTGGCACATTTGCTCGCGGGCAATTAACACCAAAGGTAGAAGAATTTGCCTTTTCTACTTCGGAGGGAACGATCAGTGATGTGATTGAGGCGCCTGAAGGATTGTACATTGTTCGCATTGATACCGCCACAAACGACGCTAGTGGTGATCGTGAAATGGTTACGCTCCATTATATTTTTATCAAGAAACCATCGTTTCGCTCTTTTGTGGATGAAGCGGTAAAAGCATCTGATATTGTCGTGCATCATCCTGATTATAGGTGGGACAACGAAACGGGTTTTGCTGTCTTCCGTGATCCGGATCTCCTCAAATACGAACAAAAAATTGAAAAAATGCTTGCAGAGCAGTTGACCCAATAATGCTTTTTATCTTTTATGACGCATCTCTTATTTCATTTTCGCTCTCTTGTGTTGTCTTTGATTACTGCGGTTCTTTTGACGCTCTTTGCGCTTCACACACTACAGGCGCATGATAGGGTTGGATTGAGTGTGATCGCCGTGTTGATGGTTATAACGGCTATTGTCACGAGTATGAGTGGTCATCGTGTTCTCTTTGCGCTACTGCCACTGAGCATTCTCTTTACGGCGGTTATCATGCAGTATTTTATTGATCCGTTGTGGGAGCGCGTTTTTTTTGGTATTGGGACATCGCTTGTGTACTATATTTCACTCTTAAGCATTGTACGCCTGCAACAGCAACCCAAAGATCATACCGCACAAACATTGTTTTCAATTTCTCTGATTGCAACGGTTTTTTTCTTTTATTCCGGGTGGTATGGCATTTATATTAATTTTGATGTGCCCTTGTGGGCTTTTATTCTTGTTGTTGCACTTTTTATCTTTTCTACAACGTTTGCTTCCTTGTTTTCTTATAGCACGCATCTATTGCGCATCCTCCTTTATAGCAGTATCATCGCTTTTGCCATGGCTCAGATTGCGTGGATGATGAATTTTTGGCCGTTTGGGTATCTCACCAATGCGGCGATTAATCTCGTCTTTTACTATGTTTTTTGGGACCTTGTTTTGATGAATTTCTTGCACCAGTTATCAAAAAAGCGATTTCTCACAACGGTTAGCATCGCGATTGTTTTGTTTTTTTTGGTGCTGTTGACATCACGATGGACATTGATTTAAGATGAATAGATATCAAGAAGAGAGATATTTATTATCAGATAAAGTATTATCATTTTATAAAGAATATATGATCGAGAAAAAGAAGAAAACAAAAATCGTAGCAACGATTGGACCGGCATCGGATACACAAAAAACCGTTGTGGAGCTTATCAATAACGGCATGAATGTCGTACGGATGAATTTTTCGCATGAAGATCATGCCAAGCATCATGCGCGAGTCAAGACGGTGCGTCGTGCAGCACGCATATGCAAGAAGCACATCGCCATCCTTTTTGATCTCGGTGGTCCAAAAATTCGTACGGGAGATTTTGTCGATGGTGAGGTCGTTTTGAAAAAAGGAGCGACGTTTACGTTTACGACAACGCCGTGTCGTGGTGATGAGCGACAGGTATCTATCTCTTACAAAAAATTACCCAAGGAAGTGCGTCCCGGTAGTATTATCCTCCTTGACGATGGTACAAAAAAATTTCGTGTTACGCGTGTTTCGGGAAATCGCATTATTACAACCGTTATTAATGGTGGACGGATGAAATCACGTCGTGGTGTGAATGTGCCGGGGGCTTCTTTGAGTATCAGTTCTCTCACAGCCAAAGATAAACGCGATGTCGCTTTTGGCGTGGAAGTTGGCGTTGATTTTTTTGCATTGTCTTTTGTGCGTAGTGCAAAAGACATTAGGCAATTGCGTCGCCTTTTGAAAAAACATGGATCGCACGCACAGATTGTCGCAAAAATTGAAACCAAGGAGGCTCTTGAAGATATCGATGCAATTATTGAAGCCACCGATGCCGTTATGGTGGCGCGTGGTGACCTTGCCGTGGAGATTGGACCGGAGCACGTGCCACATATGCAAAAAAAGATTATTTTTAAATGCAATGTCGCGGCAAAGCCGGTCATTGTCGCAACACAGATGCTTGAATCAATGATTTCTGCACCTGTTCCAACACGTGCAGAAGTCAATGATGTGACAAATGCAATTCTTGATGGCACGGATGCCGTTATGCTTTCCGCGGAAACGGCGATTGGCGCTTATCCCGTTGAAACGATGCGCGTCATGCGTGATATCGCACTGCGCACGGAGCAAGAGCCATACTTTCAAAGACGGATGAATGAGATTCATGCAAGGATTTCAGATGTGCATAGCGTTGTCAATGCGATTACGTTAAGTGTCGTCCATACGGCGCATGACATTGACGCGCGCGCTATTGTCGCATTGACAGAATCAGGTTTTACGGCACGGCACATTGCTCGCTATCATCCGGTGCAACCGATTATTGCTTTTAGTCCCACAGATGTCGTTTGTCGTCAGCTCATGCTTTCATTTGGCTGTTATCCACGCAAGATTTCCGGCTTTAGAAGTCTTACCGATACGATTAGAAAGACATTACGCATTGTCCGGACAGAGGGATTTGGCCATACAGATGATTTGGTCGTTCTTTCTGCGGGCATTCCTTTTTGTCAATCCGGCACGACAAACATGATGGTCATTGAACGCGTGTAAGGACGTTTTTTGCGGTGATGATTAGGTGCGAATGCTCATAGGATTAGTGGTTCTCTCTGTTGTTAAAAATGAGTAATTATTATCTATAGTATATATGAATATAGCAATCATTTTGGCTTCGGGGATGGGCAAGAGGATGGGAGCGGATCAAAATAAAGTGTTTTTGACGTTGGGCGGGAAACCGCTTATTTTTTATACGATAGATAACTTCCAGCAGTCTGATGATATTGATGCAATTGTGATCGTGGCGAGAAAAGATGAAATGGAGGATATGCGAGAAATTGTAGAAAAATTTCATTTTGAAAAAGTATCGCATATCATTGAAGGTGGGAGTGAGAGGCAGTACTCGGGACACAATGGCGTAGCGTGTGTTTGTGATCATTATGACAATGAAGATGTCGTTGTGCTTTTTCATAACGGCGCAAATCCGTTTGTCAGTAGTGATGAAATCAAGCGTGTAGCTGATGGTGCGAGGAAGCACGGTGCGGCGGTAGTCGCGCATCCCACCAGTGACACGATACGTAGAGTGGATGACAATAACATCTCGCGAGGCGTGATAGAGAGAAGTGAACTCTGGAATATGCAAACGCCACAGGCAATACAATTAGAACTGGCAAAAAAAGCGTTTGACCACGCAAGAGAGAAAGATTTTTTGGGAACGGATGATGTATCGCTGGTAGAAGAATTAGGTGGAGATGTAGTAATAGTAGAGGCATCAGATAATAATTTCAAAGTGACGACACCGATTGATTTAGCTCTAGCTGAGGTGATTGTGAAACAGAACTCTTAGCGTCATCTTGACTGAGTGGTTTGCGAGTAGAGGAATGATAAAAGGGAAGATAATATAGTAATAGATGAAATGTTATGTTTAGAGTAGGCATAGGGCAAGATTCTCATCCGTTTGGTGAGGATGGAAATAAAAAATGTGTACTGGGTGGTGTGGTGTTGGATGGTGTGAGGGGATTTGCGGGCAAGAGTGACGGTGATGTAATCATGCATGCGCTTTGCGCCGGTATTGAGCAGGCGCTGGGTAGAAAAAACTTTTCTACGTATGCTGATGAACTGTGTAAGGAGGGAATAACTGACAGCAAAGAATATCTAAAAGTTGCTGTGGGACATATGAAAGAGATGGGTTACACTATAAATAACGTGGGAATATCAGTTGAGTGTAAAATGCCAAAGATTTTACCAATTGAAGACGAGATAAAACAAAACCTCGCACCAATTTTGGAAACGGAAAGAGAAAACATTGGTATAAATGCAACAACAGGAGAAGGAATGACAGCGTTTGGCAGAGGAGAAGGCGTACAGGCTTTTGTGGTTGTAAGCCTGGTAAAATAATTTTTTATTAATGAATGTCCATCTTAGCGTACGCTTAACGGAAGAGGAGCGAATTATTTTTAATAGTGAAGAGATGCAAAAAATTACTTTGACGGCGCCGGCGAAACTTAATCTTTGCTTGGAGGTTGTCAAAAAATATGAGAATGGTTTTCATGAGATTCGGTCTATTATGATTAAATCTGGTGAGCTTTATGATGATGTGGTTGTAGAGTTTTTTGAAGACAGGGAGGATATCGTGATTGAATGTGATGATCCTAATGTGCCAACCGATGAGGAAAATATTGTTTACAAAATTGCCGAAGGATTTTTCCAAAAAGTCGAGAAGCGTGTTGGTATAAAAATTGGTATTACAAAAAGAATTCCCATGCTTGCCGGATTGGGTGGCGGTAGTAGTGATGGTGCTAGCGTTCTCTTAGCTTTGAATGAGTATTTTGGTAATGTGCGGGGCCCAAGGTCGAACCTTCGGATATCCGAAGGTTCGACCTTGGGAGTGCTTAATATGGAGAATCTTGTTGAAATAGCCTCTGAAGTGGGTAAAGATATTCCTTTTTTTCTCCAAGAGGCGGTTGCAGCGTATGTCAGTGGCGCAGGCGAGGAGATTGAGAGTATTGTTGATTTTCCACGTTTGCCAATGCTTGTGGTAAATCCAAAAGTGGACATTAGCACTCCATGGGCATATGGTCAATTAGATCAAAGACAATGGTTTATGGATAATCCCAACAGGAAAAACATCTCATTGGCGATGAAAAATAATGCACACACTGTGGAAGACATTGCGCGATACGTTTATAATGACTTTTCATTTGTCGCCATGGAGCAGTGCAAAGAAATTGGAGAAATACAAAACGCACTGATGTCTTTTGGGGCGCGAGCGACATCAATTTCAGGGAAAGGTCCGACAGTTTTTGGCATTTTTACATCACACAAAGAGCTCGATAAAGCAAAAGCACTTTTGCAAAAACACTACACACACTTTTTCATTGCCACGTTTTGATGTTAGTGTTTTTTGTGAGCATTAGTGTGTGGTGTGTTTTTGTATAAAGAGGTGCTCTGGGATTTGATAAAGAGGTCTAAGTGCGATAGAATAGTGATATCAGAATTAAAAACGTGCTATGGAGCGTTATAATCACAACGACATTGAGCAGAAGTGGCGTCGCAGATGGGACGAGGCAAATGTCTACAAAACAACTCAGGACAAGCAAAAGGATAAGTTTTACATCCTTGATATGTTTCCGTATCCTTCCGGCGTTGGCTTGCATGTGGGACATCCCAAGGGCTACATCGCAACGGACATCATTTCGCGCTATAAGAAAATGCAGGGCTTCAATGTGCTTCATCCGATGGGATGGGATGCTTTTGGTCTGCCGGCAGAACAATATGCGCTTAAACATAAAGTGCATCCGCGTGTCGCTGTAGAAAAAAACATCGCAACATTCAAAAAACAGTTAGAAAAGATTTCACTCAACTATGATTGGGACAGGGAAATTTCCACCACAGACCCTGCGTTTTATAAATGGACGCAGTGGGCATTTCTTCAAATGTACAAAAAAGGTTTGGTTTTCCAGTCAGACGAACCGATTAACTGGTGTCCAAGTTGTAAAACGGGACTAGCTAATGAAGATCTGGAAAACGGAGCATGCGAGAGATGCGATACACCGATAGAAAAGAAAAAAATCCCGCAGTGGGTTATAAAAATCACAAATTATGCGGATCGATTATTGGAAGATTTAGACAAATTAGATTGGCAAGAGCACATCAAAGAACTCCAAAGACATTGGATAGGGAGGAGTGAAGGTGCGGAGATTG
>CAZMCZ010000018.1:0-12591 GCA_964565145.1 uncultured Pseudobdellovibrionaceae bacterium
GATAACACGCTATACTAACACAGTATAAAACATTGTCAAGAGAAAAACAAACAATCGTTTTTCTCTGTAGGAGAAATCATGTAATAACGACAACAATGATGACATCACTCAAAAAGCAAGACCCGGCTATCTACCAAGCGATACAAGGAGAAAAAAAACGACAGAAAGAAGGGCTTGAACTTATTGCCTCGGAAAACTATGTCTCCAAGGCCGTCCTTGAGGCGCTTGGAAGCGTCATGACCAACAAATACGCGGAAGGGTATCCCAAAAAACGATACTATGGTGGTCAAGAGTTTACTGACCGTGTAGAACAATTGGCCATTAATCGTGCAAAGACGCTCTTCGGTGCACAGCACGCCAATGTCCAACCACATTCCGGTGCACCGGCAAATATGATCGTCTATAGCGCATTACTCAAGCCGGGAGACACCGTCCTTGGTATGGATCTTAGTCATGGCGGACATCTCACACACGGCCATCCCGTAACACTGTCTGCACAGATTTATCATTTTGTCCGCTACAAGACGACAGAAAAAGGTACCATTGACTACGATGCCTTGCGCCGCATGGCAAAAAAACACAAGCCAAAAATGATTCTTGCCGGCTTTAGCGCCTACTCACGCAATCTAAACTATAGTAAATTTCGTAGTATTGCCAATGAAGTTGATGCCATTCTCATGATGGATATGGCACACATTGCGGGACTTGTTGCAGGAGGCGCTCTCACCAATCCCGTGAAATATTGTGATGTTGTCACAAGCACAACGCACAAGACGCTCAGAGGACCGCGTGGAGGACTTATTTTGTGCAAAAAACAATATGCGCAAGCCATCGACAAAGCAACCTTTCCGGGATTTCAGGGCGGACCACATATGCATACCATTGCCGCCAAGGCCGTCGCCTTTGGGGAGGCACTCACACCATCGTTCAAAACATACGCCAAACGCATCATCGCCAACGCACAGATTCTTGAAAAAGAGCTCAAAGGTTACGGTTTCCATATTTGCTTTGGAAAGACACAAAACCATCTCTTGCTCATTGATACGATAAAAAGCAAAGGCCTTAGCGGTAAGCAGGTAGAAAACATAATGGAAAAGATTGGTATTACGCTTAACAAAAACATGATTCCCGATGACCCGCGCAGTCCCTTTGATCCCAGCGGTGTTCGGCTTGGTGTGCCGGCGGTGACAACGCGTGGCATGGGGACGCGAGAAATGAAAAAGATTGCCCGCTGGATAAATGTTGCATGTGATTTTCATGACGATAAACGTGTCCTACAAGAATTACACAAAGAAGTGAAAGCTCTGAGCAAAACATTTCCGCTCTATAAATGATTGTGTCCGCATTCTTGTGATACAGCGATATCCTCTTGCTGTTTCACAGGAACCTTGTATACTATAAAAAGATAAAAAGTTTGTATTACGTACATATATTTTCTAAAACAAGAGACTTATGAAAGGCATCATCCTCTCCGGAGGCTCAGGGACACGTCTGCGACCACTGACAGCCATGACCAGCAAACAACTTCTGCCCGTCTACAACCGGCCGATGATTTACTATCCGCTCAATACACTGCTAAAAGCCGGCATTACGGACATCCTCATTATCATTGCGCCAAATCACGCCGGCAATTATCTCAATCTCTTGGGAAGCGGGAGAGAGTTTGGTGCACGTTTTACCTACGAAATTCAAGATGAACCCCGCGGTCTTGCAGAGGCGTTTATCATCGGCGAATCCTTCTTGGACGATGATGATGTGACACTGATCTTGGGCGATAATATCTTTGCTGATGATTTTTCGCAAGAGATTCAGAGTTTCCGTGGTGGTGGGCGCATCTTTGCTAAGGAAGTGCCTGATGCGGAGCGCTTTGGTGTTGTGGAATTTGATAAACACATGCAGGCGATTTCCATCGAAGAAAAACCCAAAAAACCCAAAAGCACCTATGCCATTCCGGGGCTCTATATTTTTGACCATAAGGTCGTAGACTATGCCAAAGCCGTCCAACCGAGTGAACGCGGAGAGCTGGAAATCACGGAAATCCACAAACGATATCTCGCAGACGGCACACTGGATGTGCGTATCGTAGAGAATGAATGGATTGATGCCGGGACGCATGACGCACTTCTTGATGCCAGCATCCTCGTGCGAGAAAAGTTACAAGAACAAATGTTGATATAAAAACATGCACAAAATAACAAAAGCCATATTGCCGGTCGCCGGATTTGGAACACGCTTCCTCCCGGCAACCAAAAGTCAGCCAAAGGAAATGCTCCCCGTTGTTGACAAACCCGTCATTCAATATCTCGTTGAAGAAGCGGTTGCAAGCGGAATCAAAGAAATCATTTTTGTTACGGGACGCGGAAAGCGTGCGATAGAAGATCATTTTGATGTCGCTTATGAGCTGGAAAAAACGCTCGTTGAAAAAAACAAGCATGACGTGCTTGGTGAAGTCCGCAATATTGCACAATTGGCAAAGTTTTCCTATGTGCGCCAACCCTATCCTCTTGGTGATGGGCATGCTATTCTCCAAGCAAAACACCTCGTTGGCGATGAGCCGGTGCTTGTGCTCTTTGGTGATTGTATCTATGATGCGGTTGTTCCGGCAAGCAAACAATTGATGGAGGTCTTTGCGCAAACAGGGAAAAGCGTCATCGGAACGGCAACGGTATCCGATGAGGAAATCTCCAGTTTTGGCGTGATTGAGGGCAAAGAAAAAGATGGCAAAGTCCTCATGACAAAAATCCTCGAAAAGCCCCTGCCATCGGAAACAACATCACGTGATGTTGCCGTGGGGAAGTACATCATCACGCCGGAAATTTTTGACATCCTCGCGACGATGAAAAATGGCGCATCCGGTGAAATTCGCTTGGCAGACGCCTTGGAGATCGCACTAAACAATCATAACGATATTTACGCGCACACCCTCGATGGACTCTGGCTGGATACGGGAGATAAACTCAATTTTATCAAAGCAACCATCCACCTCGGACTCAAACACCCCAAACTCAAAGACGCTCTGCGAGCATATCTCAAAACACTTAATGTATAAATAACTAACAACAATCATCTATGAAAGTTCTTCTCTTGAGCGATGACACAAAACGTGGCAAAAAAGGCGATATCGTTGACGTATCAGATGGCTATGCGACAAGCGCACTTATTCCAATGGGCAAGGCGATACCGGCAACACCAAAAATCATCGCAGAGCAAAAACGCAAACAAGCGCAAAACGCAGAGCAACAACTCCGCCAAAAAAACGAAATAAAACAAGATGCAAAAATTCTTAATGGAGCGGTTGTCACCATTGTGGCAAAGGCGGAAAATGGCAAGCTCTTTGGCGCCGTTCATGCACGAGATGTTGCAAACGCCATTAAAGAGCAGTATAATAGAACTATCAAAGAACAAGCCATTGATGTAAAGCATCTCAAAACTGTTGGCATGCATGAGATTACACTTTCGCTTGACGATGAAACGCATTGCAAAATAACACTAGACGTTCGGGAAGGCTAGTGTGTTGTTTGGAAACATGAGGGGGTCATTCACAGCAGAATGACTTTTTGTCTTTGCGAAAAAGAGCAATAAATTATTTTAATAAAGACGTATGGCGAAATCCAAAAAAAAGAAATACATTTTTGTCGTTGGTGGCGTTATGAGTGGTGTTGGAAAAGGTGTGACGACATCATCTCTTGCAAATATCATCCAAGGCTATGGCTATACGGCAACGGCTGTCAAAGTCGACCCGTATGTCAATGTGGATGCCGGCACGATGAATCCGACAGAGCATGGCGAAGTCTTTGTGCTTGATGATGGTGATGAAACAGATCAAGACATGGGGAACTATGAGCGGTTTCTAAATACAAGCTTATCCAGCACAAACTACATGACAACGGGACGCGTTTATCAACGGGTCATCGAAAAAGAACGCAACCTTGCCTACAAGGGAAAGTGCGTACAAGTTGTGCCACATATTCCACGTGAAATCATCACACGCATCAAAAAAGCGTCACAAAAAGCTTCTGCTGATGTCACGGTCATTGAAATTGGTGGAACCGTTGGTGAGTATGAAAATATTCTGTTCCTTGAAGCGGCACGCATGATGAAACAAGACACGCCAAAAGATGTGTTGTTTGTCTTGGTAAGCTATGTGCCCATGCCACATAAAATTGGCGAGATGAAAACCAAGCCCACCCAACATGCCTCACGCACACTCAATAGTGCCGGCATTCAAGCAGACATTATCATCGCTCGCAGTGAAAAAGAAATGGACGATGTACGCAAAGAAAAAATCGCATCGTTTTGCAGTGTCGAAAAAAACGCCGTCATCAGCGCACCGGACGTGGAGAGTATTTATCACGTACCGCTGAATTTTGAGCGCGATGGACTGGGTAAACTTCTCCTTAAAAAACTTCACTTACGCAAAAAAACACAAAGATCACAACAGTGGAAAAGATTTACAACACAAGTAGAACGTGCACAAAAGCCACTGAGTATCGGCATTGTTGGTAAGTATTTCGCAACAGGGGATTTTGTCCTCTCAGATGCCTATATAAGCGTCATAGAGGCCATAAAACATGCCTCCTACACATTTGGTTATAAACCTTCCATTGATTGGCTTGATAGCTCTCTCTACGAAAAAAATCCAAGAAAAATAAAAGAATTAAAAAAATACGATGGCATCATTGTGCCCGGTGGCTTTGGCTCACGAGGCATTGAAGGGAAGATCAAGGTCGCGCAATACTGTCGGGAAAACAAGATTCCGTACTTTGGTCTGTGCTACGGGATGCAAATCGCCGTTATCGAATATGCAAGAAATGTCCTTGGCTTACGTGATGTCCACACAGCAGAAATCAAAGAACAAGCAACGCATAAAATCATTGACATCATGCCGGAGCAAAAGAAAAAACTTGCCAAAAAAGACTACGGCGGATCAATGCGCCTTGGTGCATATCCCACAGAGATTTCTCGTGGCACCATTGCGCGCAAAGCCTACAGAGCACACACCACCTGGGAGCGTCATCGTCATCGCTATGAAGTAAATCCGGATTATATAGAGCAACTGGAAGAAGGTGGACTAATCTTTTCCGGAAAGTCACCCAATGGTCAGCTCATGGAAATTATGGAGCTCCCAAAAACAAAACATCCTTTTTATCTCGCAACACAATTTCATCCGGAATTTCTCTCCCGTCCGCTTGCACCGCACCCACTCTTTAAAGCCTTTATAAAAGCGACAGGGAAGTAGTTGCCAGATGTAAAAAATATGCTATAATAAGCAAGAGTTAACCGTTAAATACACTATTATGAGCGAACACAACCAGCAGTCTCCTTCAGAGGAGGGAAACACAGATAAAAACGATAACAAGAAAAAGTCGTTTACACCCGTCATCGTTCTCGCGATTGTTGTTTTTGCAGTAATTGCTTTTTTGAATTATTCAAGCAAAAAGGCAGCACCGCAAACAACCAATGAGCAAAAGGGGACATCAGAAGAGCAAGCGCTACCAATTGATCCGGCAGACGAAACAGAGTGGACCTATCTCACATCATACATGAGTACCAGCCAACTCAAAGAACTGCTCCCTGAGGGTGACCCACAGAAATATCGTGATGCGATGATTCGTGGCGTCAAAGATGCTTTTAGCGATGATGAAGTGCGTTTTAGCGATGAGCAATTGCAAGCAATGATTGAACGTCGTCAAGAAATCGAGCAGGAACGGTTTTTGCAAAAAGCCGAAGCGAACAAAAAAGCCGGAGAAGAATTCGTTGCAAACTATGCAAAAGAAGACGGTATCAAAAAAACGGAAAATGGCACACTCTACAAAGTTCTCACCACCGGAGATGGCGAGCTCGTTGGAGACAAAACAGCACTTGTCACATATGTTGGCAAGCACATCAATGGAAAAGAATTTGATAGCTCACAGAAACATGGTGAAAAACCCGTTCCATTTGATAAAAATATTCTCCCCGGACTGCGTGAAGCGATTGCACTTATGCACGTTGGTGATAAATGGGAAATTATTATACCGGTAGATTCTGCCTATGGCAAAGATGTTCCGCCAAACGCACCGATTGAACCAAATGAAGCCCTCATCTTTGAAATTGACGTGCGTGACATTGCACCGGACAAAGCACCACAAACAGGCACCGCCAACTAGCATATACCCGCAAGAAAGATGTCCAAAAAAAACAACCCACACCGGTTGTTTTTTTGTCATCATAAACGATGTGCCGTATAAAAACAGAAATCAAAAAAACACGATGCCGTCAAAGGAACGTGTTTTTTTGGCCTAGTGTTATTTCGTAGATTCTGTAATGACATGAACGAAACGACGTGTTTTGAGTTTACCTGTAAAAGCACGAACGTTCTTTTTTGTAAATGCAATGACGCCATCTGCCGTTGCGTAGAGCGTATCATCTTCACCGCGACGGACGTTTTTTCCGGGGTGAAATTTCGTTCCTCGTTGTCGAACGATGATATTACCGGCTTTAACGGCTTGTGAACCAAAAAGTTTCACGCCAAGTCGTTTTGCAATTGAATCACGACCAAGACTTGTTGATCCTCCCGCTTTACTTGTTGACATATTTTTTTAGAATAA
This sequence comes from uncultured Pseudobdellovibrionaceae bacterium, assembly GCA_964565145.1. GTDB lineage: Bacteria > Patescibacteriota > Minisyncoccia > Moranbacterales > JALWEZ01. The sequence goes on from CAZMCZ010000018.1 coordinate 6,591, forward strand.
AGTTTACAGTTGTGTTATACTTGTGTTATTATAACAAAGATGATTAAAAAGTCAATGCCACAGTACGATGCTATTTCATCCAAAAAAACTCTGCAAAAAAATAAAGGATGTTTTTGTCCACTATGAACAGACCATCATCACTCTTGTTGCGATTATTCTCGTTGGTGTGAGTTCTTATGCCTATGGCATTGCAAAGGGCATGACCGTCAAACAACCACCGCTTAAAATTACAACGCATGATTTAAGTGAAATCAAAGCATTTGTAACAGAACAAAGCATTGCAGAAACGCAGTCTGCCACAAGCAAAGAGATCACGACAAACAATGAAAGGGAAGACTGTCTCTATGTCGGTAGCATCCATGGAAAAAAATATTATCCTCCACGCTGTAAAAGTGTAAAAAGAATACGCCCGGAAAACCTCACGTGTTTTCGCTCTGTGGAAGATGCGACGCAACGAGGATACACAAAAACAACAACGTGTACGTATTAACGATGTAATCACTAATAGATCTTATATGCTCATGAAAAAAAACACCATCATCATCAATCTTGGGGGCTCACTTATTGTCCCTGACAAGATTGATACGGACTTTTTAAAAAAATTCAAAGACCTCATCATAAAGCAAATTGAGCAACACAATCAAAACTTTGTCTTTATCACGGGCGGAGGACAAACAGCGCGTATTTATGCAGACGCCGCCGGCGCAATCAGTGATACCGTAACCGATGAAGACAAAGACTGGTTGGGAATTCATGCAACGAGAATGAACGCCCATCTCATCCGTACCATTTTTCGCAAATACGCGCATCCACGCATCAATACCAATCCGCACGACCTCGAGGACTTCTATCAATCAAACGATGCCATCATGATTGCCGCCGGATGGCGACCGGGATTTTCAACAGACTACGACACGGCGCTTCTCGCAAAGTACTTAGGCATAAAGAAAATCATCAATCTCTCAAATATTGCCTATATTTATGACAAAGATCCGAAAAAATTTGATGATGCAAAAAAAGTTGATGAAATGTCATGGTCAGATTTCCGTGCGATGATAGGGGACACATGGACACCGGGAATGCACGCACCCTTTGATCCCGTTGCGGCAAAATTTGCAGACGAAGAAGATTTGGAAGTCGTCACCATGAGCGGAGAGCATCTGGAAAATCTGGAAAACTACCTCAACAATGATCCCTTTGAAGGAAGTGTGATTCGCAACGGATAGAAGAGGAAATACGCAACGAACCAAAAGATATTACAAAATACAACGCTACACAACAGTATATTATGGTATAAGGGATATTATATATTGTACAAAATAGTAGAGGGTATTAAACGATAGGAATATACCCAACGTCGCACAATGTATCTTATGCGACGTATATACTGCAGGAACCGCTCTAGAAGCATATCCTTTGATATCTATGCCATACCATAAACATAATCATGCAAACAAACGATCTGCGATATTTTTACAGCATTAATCATTACTTAGCCTTTTACGTCCAGGTCATAGACTTCACTTTACAAAAAGTTCTTTATAAAAATAATGTCCATACAATCAATAAATGGTTCTTTATCCATTACACCACGTAATCTTTAATCATTTTGTCATACATCTATGGGTATCTTGATATAACATTTTTACGTGATTTATGGAGCAAACATTTTAGAACGCATTTTTTAAATAATGATCTTGATAAAAAATCTTATACATAACATATTATCGGTATGCAATACAAACGCCCTTGATCTACTCATTATGAGAGAAACGCTATAATAAGACTTCATCATAACCATAACCTACAAAAAATCAAAAAGATTCCTTGTTCACCCAGTCCCCTCCGCATGCCTTTTCTCACATTATGCGACATTAATGTTCTGTGATATATATTGCATTGTTCCTTGCTAAAAATTATTCACAGATGACACAATGACGTCTTTTGATGAGATTCTTTGTGTGCTCTGTTTCCAAAGACGCACCGCACTCTTTACATGATAAAAATAAGACAATCATACTTTGTCTTTACACTGCCCTGCTCTGGTGTTACACTTAAAATCATAAATCAATAAACATAATACCATGAAAGATCTTCAAGACGTTTTCAATGATTTGCAAAATGCCAAAAAAGAAATGAAAGAAATTCGCAAAGAGTATCGCGATGCGCTATCACACGACGCAGAGTATGAAACCATTGTGGAAAAAATGAAAGACATGCGAGAACTGAAAAAAAATCATGAGATTGCCGCGCAACAATCCATGGGCAAACGATGGGAGGAGCTTGAAGACCTCAAAGTGGAAGTAAAGACCATGCAAGAAATGCTTTCCGATATTTCCCTTTCCACGCTGATGAAAGGTGAAACCGTTGTCGTGCGCGACCAATACGATGCACTCTATGAACCGGTTTACACTGTGTCTTTTCGCAAATCACATTAATATACATAATCTCACTTCACAATAAACCACTTCGCCCATGCCAAAAGAAACAACTTTTCATTTTAAAAACGTTTTATCATATTACTGGCGACACATTCGACCATACAGATTTTCATTTGTCTTCATTTATATCTTTTACTTTATTGCAATCCTTGCCAGTAATGTTTTTGCGCCACTGATTTATAAAAATATCATTGACACCACCGCAGAAATCGTTCATCGATCAGAAGCATATCATCAATTGATGATTCTTTTCTTATGGCTTGTCGTAAATAATGCAACATTCAATCTCTTCTACCGTCTTGGTGACTATACGATAGTGTTTACACAAAGCAGAATCCTCAAAGATCTTTCTAATGAAGTTTTTGAGCGCGTGACACGACATGGGCTTCACTTTTTTTCTAATCAATTTACGGGCGCACTTGTCGCAAAAGCAAAACGCTATATCGCATCTTTTGAGACATTGCATGATCGCTTTACCTACAATATCTTCTTTGGTTTTATCAAAGTTGTGAGCTACATGATCGTCCTCTATCTTTTTACACCACTGATTGCATTGCTTTATCTCATATGGCTTATACTCTACATCATCATTGTGCGCTACTTTGTCAACAAACAAGTCCCCTATGACCTTGCGGAAGCAACGGCTGATTCGGCAACGACCGCTCGCTTTTCTGACGTTGTCAGTAATATTCTCAACTTAAAAATCTTTTCACAAAAAGCCTTTGAGTATACATCTTATCAAAAAATCACAGCGCAGCAGGAAAAGAAACGTCGCGCGGCATGGAATTATCATAATTTTCAAAACCTCATTCAGGGCATTCTGTTTATGATGCTGGAGCTTGGCGTAATGTATTTCACGCTTTCACAGTGGCTTGCGGGTCAAATCTCAACGGGAACCATTGTACTGGTTCATATTTATATCATCGGGTCATTTGATATTGTATGGACTCTTGGCAAAGCAATCATTCAAATCCAAAAAGCGCTCACCGATGCACAAGAGATGATTACCATCTTTGAAGAAGATCTCGACGTCAACGATCCTCCACACCCCCATAAAGCAAACATTACAAAAGGCGAAATTATCTTTGATCACGTTTGTTTTTCTTATGTCAATGGACAAACGGTTTTTGATGATTTTTCTCTGCAGATTGCTCCGGGTGAAAAAATCGGCCTCGTCGGACACTCCGGCGCCGGCAAGACAACCCTCGTCAAATTGTTACTGCGTTTTGCAGATGTCACATCCGGAAAAATCACTATTGATGGACAAAATATCGCACACATCAAACAAGACGACCTGCGTCAACGCATCGCCTATGTCCCGCAAGACCCCCTTCTCTTTCATCGCTCACTGCGAGAAAATATCGCCTATAGCAAGCCAAATGCAACGATGGAAGAAATCATCACCGCTGCCAAAAAAGCACAAGCACATGATTTTATCACTGCCCTTCCCCATGGCTATGATACCCTTGTGGGTGAACGTGGGATTAAACTCTCCGGCGGTGAGCGTCAACGTGTCGCGATTGCGCGCGCACTCCTCAAAGACGCCCCCATCGTCATCTTGGATGAGGCCACAAGCGCTTTGGACTCCATTAGCGAAAAATACATTCAAAAAGCCTTTGAAGAACTCATGAAGAATCGCACAACGATTGTCATCGCACATCGGCTCAGCACCATTCAAAAAATGGATCGCATTATCGTTTTGGATCACGGCACAATCAAAGAATCCGGCACACATGCAACCCTTATCAAAAACCCATCAGGCATCTATGCGACGTTTTGGAAGTCTCAAGCGGGAGAATTTCTTCGAGAATAACCATGCTATGTGATATAATGGTGATAGATTATTTAGCACACACCTATGTCAAAAACCTTGTATCGCAAGTATCGTCCAACACAATTTAGCGATATCATCGGACAAGATCATATCGTGACAACGCTCACCAATGCCATTGCCACAAATAAGATTGCACACGCCTATCTCTTTACCGGCCCGCGTGGCACGGGCAAGACATCTATTGCGCGACTCTTTGCTACGGCGGTAAACTGCCAAAAACGCAAAGGCTTTACGCCCGCACCAAGCGCCGTGTGTGATGATTTTGCCAATGGCACGGCTGTAGATCTTATAGAAATTGACGCAGCAAGCCATACGGGCGTCGACCATATTCGTGAATTACGCGATACCGTGGCGCTTATGCCTACGGCGGCGCACTACAAGGTCTATATCATTGATGAGGTCCATATGCTCTCTGTTGGAGCATTTAACGCCCTTCTCAAGACTCTGGAAGAGCCACCGGAGCATGTGATTTTTATTTTAGCGACAACAGAAATACATAAAATCCCATCCACCATCATCTCACGTACGCAACGTTTTGATTTTAGGCGAATTTCCACACAAGACGTTATCAAAAAATTACGCACCATCCTCAAAAAAGAACACCGCACGCTTGACGACACATCGCTTGAAACCATTGCTCTGGCGGCACATGGTGGCATGCGTGATGCCGAGACGATGCTTGCAAAGATTCTTGCTCTCCCAGGGAAAAAAATATCACACGATGATGTTCTGCGCATCCTTGGGCAAACATCCAAAGAATCCGTACATCTCTTAATAGAATCCTTTATCAAAAACGACGTGCACAAAGCGCTTGCAATCATCGATGACGTTGTCACAAACGGCTATAGCATGCAGGCCTTTAGTGAAGACCTCATTGCCTCACTCCGTCTTTTAATGTTCTTTACCCTCGCACCGCCAAAAGACGCCATCTCCTATCTCCACGCCGGCACAATGGAAAAAGAATTTCTCCAGACAGTGGCATCACAGACAACAACAGAAGACGTCCTCTCAATGATTTCCATTCTCCTACAAGAACAAAGCCTGATAACAGAAAGCACATTGCCACAACTACCGCTGGAAATTGCTACTGTAAAAATTTGCAAATCACCAACAACGCCTCCACAATCCCCGCCGCCACCAAAAGACACATCAGCGACCGCATCCAAACAAAAAAAGAAACCCAAAACTACAAAGTCCTCCACATCAAAAACAAATCGTACCACACAACAGTTTTCCCAAATCCAGAAAGCATGGCCCCATGTAATCGCAACAATCAAACATGATAACCTCCCGCTTGCATCACTGCTCTCACACGCCTTTCCCAAACAGATTGCTGGCAACGATCTTATCATCGTTGTGAAATACGACATTCACAAAGACAAAATCCTTGAACAAAAAAACAAATTGACAATCATCAAGGCTTTTGCTACAATCATAACATCACCAATAAACATTCGTGTCGAGGTTGTGTCGGAAGAGGACTTCCTTACGTGTTCTCCATCGGAACTGCTTGCACGTGCGCGCGATTTAATGGGCGGTACGGTATTGGAGTAGATGTGCTCTTTAGTGACGACAACATCTCATAACCAAGAGCGGTGAAATCACGTTTAATAATGATATTTCCTCATCTGATTGGGGCGTAGCCAAGCGGTAAGGCATCTGGTTTTGATCCAGTGTACCGGGGGTTCGAATCCCTCCGCCCCAGCATAAAAAAGAAGCACCCGTA
>CAZMCZ010000019.1:0-3338 GCA_964565145.1 uncultured Pseudobdellovibrionaceae bacterium
CACAAAAAAGAAAACATGTCAAATCAAAAAACCGCGCTGAGGCGGTTTTTTGATTTGATGTGCGCATACTGCAACACATCCCTGATTTCAAAATCTAGATTTCGATATCACCGACAACTTCGTCCAGAGTTTTCTTTGGCGCTTCCTCTGTGGCAGGCTTTTCCTCCTCCCGCTGTGGGCGCTCAGATCCTTCCGGTTCGTTGATCTTAAGGTTTACACGTGCGTTATTACGCGCACCGACAACACGTAGTAATGTACGCAATGCCTTTGCTGTGCTTCCTTCGCGACCGATGACCATTCCCATATCTTCCTGGTTGACAGAAAGCGTAATGAGAACACCCATTTCGTCCACGACACGATCAACTTTTACGTCGTCAGGATTGTCCACAAGCATTTTTACAACTTGCTCGACAAAATTTGCATCCTGTTCCATACGCGAAAAACTGATTATTCCGAATTACTCTGTACAGATGCGACATATGCTCCCGACCTTGTCCTTAAACATATGCAAATGCCTGTACATGTGTAGTGTATCATAGTTTTTGTCATACGACTACAGAGAAACTGTGCACAAAAAAGTTCGCCCTAAAAACATATAAAAAACTCTGCTATAATAACGATATGTCCACACTATCAACAACCATACACAAAAAGTACAATCTCTTCCTTCTCGGAGCGTTGCTCTGCGTAAGTTTTTTAATCGTGCCAACGCTTCATGCAAGCGAAATCATTAACGAGAAATATAATGACCTCAAAAAATTAGAAAAAAAAGAGCAAAAGTATCGCACCTTGATTGAATTAAAGAAAAAAGAAGAATCCACCATCACACAACAAATCAAAAAGATTGAACAACAAAGTACAGCCCTTGAAAAAGACATCACAAAAAACAAAGAACAACTATCCTCTCTCAGCAATGACATTAAGCAAATCAACGACAAAATCAACAAAAAAATCAACGCCATCAATCTCCAAAAACTGCTCCTACGCAACATCGTGCGCAGTCGCTTTGAAAAAATCACACCACAGACCGATACAACACTTTTATTTAACACCCTTGGCGCGGAACGTTTTCGTGCTATTGATAATGTTGATCATACCACGGCGCGTATGCGAGACATCATCACCCTTATCACACGCGAACAAAAAACACTTGAAGCGGACAAACACGCGCTTGAGCAAAAAAAACAAGCAATCAAAGATGTAAAGTTTCAGCTGGAGGAACGCAATGCGCACCTCGAAAGCACACAGAATTACAAACAAGTCCTTGTCGCACAAGTTGCAACAGAAAAAAGAACCTATACAAAAAAGTTAAACGATGTTCTGGCGCAACAATTGGCGATTCAAAGCGAAATCGATGCGCTTGGCACGACACAAATTGGCACCTTTTCCCTTGCGGACCTTCCCTCAAAATCCGATGCCGACTTCCGCCGCCCCGTAAAAAGTCCCTACAAAATCACCCAAGGATATGGCAAGACATCATATTCCCATCACTATAAAGGTGGCTATCACAATGGCATTGATTTCTCCGGTCGCTACAGTCATACGATTATGGCCGCCGGCGATGGGAAAATTCTCGCCACCGGCAACATGGGTCGCTATGGCTATGGAAACTGGATTGTGATTGATCACAACAACGGCCTCGCAACACTCTACGGGCATCTGTCAAGAATTTCTGTACACAAGGGTGAAAAAGTCAACCGCGGAGAAAAAATCGGCGTCATGGGCACGACAGGATTTTCTACCGGAACACATCTCCACTTTACCGTTTTTGCACGCAAAACATTCCGCATTGTCCCGTCATCGCATGTTTCCGGCGTCTTTATCCCAACGGGCGGTACCGTCAATCCAATGATTTATCTATAAAAACAGCGATACTGCTTTGAGAGTAAATAGATAATCGCCTATTTCTTTACAACAATCATTGCTTTGCGGACGTCCGTAATCGGCACCTTGTGTCCCGTCGGATAATCGCGAATGGCATTATAAAGAACCGCCGTGTTGTAGCGATAATTTTTCCCTTTGCGCGTTCCGGGGTCATTGGTGATGAATTCTTTCTTCGCATAATCATATCCGGTAATGACAAGCATGTGTCGTTGTGGACCCTCCCCGCGAAAATGCGGGTTGCCAAGTTTTTGTCCGTTTGTCGGCACAATGACAATCGCTCCATCAGAAAGTGCTTGATAGATATCATCAAGTGCAATATCGTTTTGCACGAGAAATGATCCACCGAAATAATCTTCACCAAAGCGTGCCGTATCTTTTGCGGACGTATCAATGGTTTTGTCATCAAAAAACGTCTTCTCACGCTTAAACATGTCCACAAGCGCTTCTGTCGCATCATTTTTGGAAAGACCACGCTCGCCACTGCGCCAACGATGCGCCATGAGTAATGACGCCTCTTCACAAGCGTCTTGGAAACGTTCATCACTCCACTGTGCCAACGGCGCCTGCACAATAAACGGCACGGTATTTTTTACATGATTATCATAGGTATATGTCGGGGCATCAGCTTCCCTTTTTTCTTGTTGCTCCCCATGTTGTTGCTTACGCTCTTGTGAGACTTGTTGCGTTGGGAGCAACTCTTCCGACGACGCCACCGCATCATCTTCCACGGAAGAAGAAATCACTTTCTGTTGCGCGTCTGGCGTCTTATACCACCACCAAACAACCGCCATGATCATCCCCACGATAATAATCCGTACAAGTAATTTATACATACTCTTTTTTATCCCTCTATTGTAGCATGGACCCGCCCATGATAAAATACGTCTATAACTCTGTAATTGCTCTTCTATGCGAAAAATCGTTTTTGATATTGAAACCAAAAATACCTTTCAAGAGGTCGGCTCTAATCGTTCTGCGGACCTTGATATTTCCCTTCTGGTGATCTACGATTATCTCGATGGCACCTACAAAACATTTACAGAACAAAACATGGCGGATCTTTGGCCCATTCTTGAACAAACCGATCTCCTCATCGGCTATAACTCCGATCATTTTGACATTCCCCTCCTTGATAAATACTATCCGGGAGAGCTGACGGCCATCGGTAGCCTTGACCTGCTTAATGAAATTCGCGCCTCTCTCGGACGTGCCGTCCGACTTGACAATGTCGCTGAAGCGACAATCGGCGTCGGTAAATCAGGACATGGTTTACAAGCCATTGAATGGTACAAAAAGGGCGAAATGGACAAAATTGAAAAATACTGTCGCGACGATGTCAAAGTCACCAAAGACATCTACGAATACGCCCTCAAACACGGAAAACTCAAATACAAAGACCTCCTTGATGTCGTCGACATCCCGCTTGACACATCACAATGGGACAAAAAATCCGC
>CAZMCZ010000019.1:3438-6406 GCA_964565145.1 uncultured Pseudobdellovibrionaceae bacterium
TTCTAACACCTTAACTAACAGTCGCACGGGAGATCCTTTTGCACCCTTGGCAAGACGCTCATCAAAAACGCTTGTCATCGTCGGTGCGATATCCAAATGCATCCATGAAGGATGCTCACGTGCAAAATGCTTGAGAAACGTCGCCGCCGTAATAGCGCCACCATATCCGCCAGATGACTTTGTATTGATATTGGAAATCTCTCCAAATGTTCCTTTGATTTCCGCTTCATATTCTTCCCAAAGCGGTAATCGCCACGCATAGTCACCCGTTTCTTCCGCCACGGTCACGGTGCGCTTTGCAAGGTCTTCATCATTGGTAAAGACCGCCGTTGCACGCTCACCAAGCGCCACGACTGCCGCACCTGTAAGTGTCGCAACGTCAATGACCATCTTTGGCTTATATTTTTTGGCATAGGTAATCGCGTCTGCAAGCACCAGTCGCCCTTCTGCATCAGTGTGTCCCACTTCTACCGTCGTGCCATCCATCATGCGGATGATATCACCGGGTTTAAAGCTGGCGCCATCCGGCATGTTTTCCGCCGCCGGGATAAGAGCTACGATATTTTTTTTCATCTTGAGCTTCGCCGCCGTAACAATCGTAGCCATGACGCTCGCGCCACCACTCATATCCATCATCATATCAAGTGCATAAGGATGTGGCTTAGTGTCAACCCCGCCCGTGTCAAAGGTAATCCCCTTCCCGATAAGGACAATCGGCTTTGCGTGTTGTCGCGCCGATCCATTGTACTGCATGATAATAAACTGTGACGCATTCCGACTGCCTCTTCCGACAGCAAGCACACCACCCATTTTTTGATTGCGCATTTGCTTTTCGCCTAAAACACGCACACGGATAGGAAGATTTTTTGCCATTTTGCGCGCCACCGCCGCCAAAATTTTTGGCGTCATATCATTGCCGGGCGTGTTTGCCAGAGAACGACACACATTGACCTGCGTACCGATCACTTTCCCTTTGCGCAGTTCCTTCTTTAGAGCTCGGTGTTTGCTCTGTGGTGCCACAACAGTGACTCGTTCCACATCGTCCCAACCCTCTTTTGGCTTTTTCTGATAGTTGTGAAACGTATAGTTTGCCATGAGGACATTTTGCGCAAAGATCTCGCCAAGGTCTTCACCGATATTTTCAAAATCCACAAGATCCTTCCATACAATGGATATGTTCTTTATGTTATACTTTTTTGCTTCGGCGATGATTGTACGCACCAAGAGAATCCATTTGCGTCGCGTCATGTCCTTGGCTTTTTCTCTTTTGATCACAAGCGTCTTGTCGGCGCCATCCACGACAAACCGCGTGCTTTTTATATCCTCCCGCAAAATCACCCTACTGCTCCCTCGTGCTTTTTTTGTTGCGACGGTAATGTTCATACGTTTTGATTAATGATTAATTGACAAAAGAATGACCGTTTTATGCATTAGAGATGTGTGTGCAAAAAGTCTCCCAACGCGTCACTCTTCACACGCTCTTGTTGCATCGTATCACGATCACGGATGGTTACGGTGTCATCTTCAAGTGTATCAAAATCAACCGTCACACAATACGGCGTACCGATTTCATCCTGCCGGCGATACCGCTTACCCACATTGCCATTATCGTCAAACTCACACATATAATCCTCTTTGAGCATATCAAAAATCGCACGCGCTTTCGCAACAAGCTCCGGCTTGTTTTTCATCAGCGGAAAGACCGCAACCTTTACCGGCGCAAGCGCTTGCGGTAAGCGCAATACCGTGCGCGACGTACCGTCTGCTAACTGCTCGTGTACATAAAACTCCGTCAACACGGCAAGAAATGTCCGCTCCACGCCGACAGATGACTCGACAATCCACGGTACATATTCTTCATTGGAATGTGGGTCACGATAGGTCAGTTTTGCACCGGACGCATCCATGTGCGCACGCAGATCATGATCACCTCGATTATGAATTCCTTCCAATTCTTTAAAGCCAAAAGGAAATTTATATTCAATGTCCCATGCCTCCTTTGCATAAAACACGAGGTTCTCATGTTCATGCCACTGCAGATGTTTTTCACTAAGGCCAAGCGTCTGTGTATAATATGCCCAGCGCTTCTTGCGCCAGAGCGCATAGGCATCCGTCGCATCATCGGGATGTACAAAATACTGTAACTCCATCTGCTCAAACTCCCGCTTGCGAAAGATAAATTGTCGCGCTGTGATTTCATTGCGAAATGCCTTTCCGATTTGTGCAATACCAAAGGGTATTTTCACACGCGCTGTATCAAGGACGTTTTTGAAGTTGATATAAATACCCTGACACGTTTCCCCACGCAAATACACCGGATCATTCTCCCATGCTCCCGTAAAATTTCCCAGATTACTCTGCACGAGCAGATTAAAACTTTTCGCCTCTGAGAAATCTTTCTGTCCACATTTTGGACAAGCGATTTGCTCAGCATGACGTACAAAAAGCGCATTGATTTGTTCATCACTCATTTTTTCATCCGCTTGCACGCCAATGTCTTCCAAGAGATGATCTACACGTACACGCGTGTGGCACTGTCGGCACTCAGCAAGCGGATCACTAAAACCACTCACATGGCCCGACGCTTCCCACACCTTTGGCGACATAAAGATACTGCTATCAAGTCCAACGATGTTTTCATGCTCTTGTACCATTGCCTTCCACCACAACTCTTTGATATTTTTTGCAAGTGCGGTACCGTACGGTCCGTAATCATACACCGCCTGAAAGCCCCCATAAATTTCACTTGACGGAAAGATAAATCCTCGTCGCTTGCTAAAACTCACAATATCCTCCATCGTTACTTTTTTTTCTTTGTGCATAAATATAGTTATCGAATACAGCGTCTTCTTTTTCCATTATATTATAGTGCCTACAATAACACAAAAACACCACAAAAGAAACCGCGCCATGCACCGGCCTCTAAACCATCATCAACGCAATCAAAGATTATTGCACGCACACAACA
>CAZMCZ010000019.1:6506-12276 GCA_964565145.1 uncultured Pseudobdellovibrionaceae bacterium
AGCCCGCAGTGCATCGTCACCGCGGGCTTTTCATCTACAAAAAACACCCCTTGACAACTCTCTCTCTCTTTGCTATAATGACCCGTTGTATGCAATCATGCGACAACAAACCAACAGGAGAATAGCATGAAAAAAATCATAGCCGTAATGGCGGCCGTTCTTTTTCTGGCTGGCTGTGGCGACACCGTACACAGTTGGCAACTCAACCTTGCAGACAAGTTCTGCAAAGAACATGGCGGCATCGATAATGTAGAAACATCTCACTTTCCACTGGTCGACCCAGTTGAAAGCTACACTGCTGCAATAGTCACCTGCCACGATGGCAGGTCGTCGCATTTTTATGATTTAATCAACTAAGAAGAATAAGAGCAGTTCTTCTCTCCACCTATCCCGCGCAAGCACGATCTGCGCGGGTTTTTATTATTGTTTTTTATTCTCTAGAGAAATTATCCGTTCTATCGCTATTAAACGAACTTTCTATGACCGCATGCCAATCAGAGCCAGCATTGCTTGATCAGAGACGCCCTCATGCCGGCGCGCAGAAAAAAACGCCTCATCACCAAAAGTACAAACATCACACATGCCAATGTGCTCGGGGCGTCCGCCAACACCAACAATCTGATCATGAATCATTTTTTGCAGGTCAATCTTTACTTTGTCCATTGTGGACCCCGGTGCGATGTATTTATCTTGCGCAAAATGTCCGAATTCCTTGGTCATCTCACTAAAACTAAAATCAAAATTTTCTTGAGAAATGCCCGGTCCGATTTCTATATGAATGTTTTCCGGTTTGGTGCCCAGTGTCATCATTTTTTCTATTGTGCGTGGAATAATGCCCGCCACAACTCCGCGCCATCCGGCATGAGCCACGCCAATCACACCCTCTGTCGCATCATAGAAAAAAACCGGGAAACAATCGGCAACCGTTACGCTGATATAGAGATTTTTCTCTCTGGTGACAAGGGCATCTGTCTGGTGGATGAGATTATCCTGTGGCCCGTCAACGATTGCAACCTCCTTGCCATGCACGAGTTGCGCACCAACGAGCCGTTCATATGGGATATCATGCAACGCACAAAACCGACGACGATTTTCATGCACGACGGCGTCCTGCGCCGTGCCTGTTAATTTCATATTGCCATATTTACGCAGAGAAACACCTGCGAGGATGTTGAGAATATCTTTGTAGAGTGAAAACATGAGATGAGATTATGTGTTACGAAGACGCTTCATAAGCGTCGTGAAAAAAAACAAATTATGCAAGGCAACCAGCTGTCCGCCAAGGGGCTCATTGACGCGAAAGAGATGTTTGATGTACGCCCGAGAGTACTCCGTACATGCAGGACAATCACATGCAGACGACAGTGGCCTCATATCCTTGGTAAAACGTTCGTTGGTGATATTGATCACCTCGTAAAAATCCCCTTCACACGTATCACTCTGAAAGAGAAATGCTCTCCCGTGTCGTCCTTCGCGTGTTGGAATAACACAATCAAACATATCCCATCCGGCATGATAACATGTGACAATGTCACGTGGTGTCCCAATGCCCAAGGCAAAACGCGGTTTATCCTCTGGCAATGCCGTTGCCGTTGCCACAACAACATCGTACATCAATGTCCCGTCTGCATCAATATGTCGTCCACCAAAACCATAGCCGTCAAAATCCATCTCCTGCAATTTCTGCGCGCACCGCTCACGTAAATCAACATATGGCCCACCTTGCACAACGGCAAAAAGCAGTGGTCGTTCTGTCTCATCAAGGCCTCTTGTGACACATTCTTTTTCAAAAGCACTCTTGCATTGTTTCGCCCAACGTACTGTGCGCTCCACCGCCGCCTCATGCACACTGCGCGATGCATCCGTCGGACGCGGATCATCCAAGACCACCATCATATCACTACCGATATCAAACTGCGTTTGGATTGCTTTTTGTGGTGTAAGGATATGCACACTGCCATCCAAGACACTGCGAAACGTGGCGCCTTCTTCGGTGATTTTTCCCATTGCGGGATTTTTGTGAATGAGAGAATACACTTGATAACCACCACTATCCGTAAGAAGTGGACCATCCCACTGCATAAAAGTGTGAATGCCACCGACCTCTGCCAGAAAAGATGCCGTTGGTTGAAGCATTAAGTGGTATGTATTGACCACCAGAGGAGAGACACCCACCGAGCGCAACGCGTTATTTGTCAATCCACGCACACTACCGCGCGTCGCATCCGGCATAAAAAACGGCGTTGCAATGGTGCCCTTGCGTGTTTTTAGCAGTCCGTTCCGACTGCCATGCGACGTCGTTGTTACTGTAAAAATATCCATAGCTACTCTCCCACGGTGTCATCTGTTGTATCTGATGCTGTGTCTGCTACAGTGTCTGATGTAGTGTTGTTGGTCACGACAGCCGGCGCCGGACGTGGCACAACGACAGCCGTTGATTCGCCACTTGCATTAGCCGTTAAGATGTCTTCCAGTGTATAGGTTTGCTCTTCACCGGTAAACGTATCAACCGCCGTTAGCGCGAGATTATTTAACAGCAGTGGCGTCTTACCAACTTGATTCTTGCTCGGCGTAAAGGTGATGTCAAAAGATTTTGTGCGATAATCGCGGGTAACGCCCGTGCCATGTACGAGTTTCCCGATATTCCATGTAAAAATGTTCGTACGTTTATTGATGACAAGCTCTTCGGCGTCTTGTTCAGCCTCCTGCGCAAAAGACACGCCGGATTGCAATCCTCCTCTAAAAACAGCATCTGCGAGATCATTGTTTACAACGCCGGCACGCAACGTCACCCGATACACCGTCTGTGTGCCCTCCTGCGGTGGCAATGGTCCCGACAAATGTTTCAATTGCACATCGGCCAACATCTTTGCGCCAACACGCAGTACCAATGCACTACTCAACATGTTTTTATTTTCGCGCACGGCACTTGGCAAATCAAAACTATCAACAACGAGCGTCGTTGCCACCGTAAAGCGATCGGATTGCTCTCCATCAACCGGTATTTTTGCAACAATCGGAATATAAACACTAAATGAAACAACATCTCCGGGATTCAAAACGGCAAGTTCCGGCAAATCCGATGCCTTCCATACAATCGTTCGATTCTCTTGGTCATAAAATCCTCGATCATCCAGTGAGATATTCTCATAATCAATCACCTGTCCCTCCAAATGCATCGTGACAATCACATCGCGTAGCGGTATATCACCTTGATTTTTGATCGTGACGATATTTGTCACACGATCACCTGCATAGACAATGCCCTTATTATCCTTTTCAATTCTTTGCGTAATAACAATCGGCGTCGCGACAATGGTAACACTTGTATCAGACTGCGCATAAAGATTATTTTCATCTTGGACATTATAAACACGCGCGATAAACCGCAACACATCACCGACTGTGCCATTGGCAACACCGCGAATATGAATCTCTCCGGCATGACGCGCAGGAAGTGCGGGTAAATGCCATATGTGATCACTGCCCGTACGTGGTGTTGGCGTTGCCTTTTGATAGATAAACCCGCTGGGATATGTGAGCGAAAGCGCAAGACCCTCTATGGCGCGATCACTGGTATTGCGATAATGCACAACGATATCTACGAAATTACCGTTAACGGTTTCTTTCTCCGTTGTGATATCTGTGACAATCGGTGATGATGTAACCGTCGTTGTACCCACGGCTGATGTCGTATACGTCGTCGATGTGCGCTCTGGCACGTAGGAGAGTGTGGCGCGTGCCGTTTCCACTTCTTCTTCCGGCGCGATGAAATGCCCGACAAGTTCAACCGTCTCATCGGCATGACCGGCAATGTGGTTAAGTGTGATTACGCCGCGCCCGGGCGCCGTCTCTTTATAAAAATCTTG
Source organism: uncultured Pseudobdellovibrionaceae bacterium (assembly GCA_964565145.1). Lineage (GTDB taxonomy): Bacteria > Patescibacteriota > Minisyncoccia > Moranbacterales > JALWEZ01. The sequence continues at coordinate 10,376 of CAZMCZ010000019.1, forward strand.
TTGTTCTGCGACGACAAAATATTGTCCAAAATCAAGCGTCATTTTTGCATTATTTAAGTCTGCGCGATTATCATTGCTATAGTGAAGCTTCACCTTAAAGACTTCGTTGCTTTGTACGTGTGCCGGCACCACAATGTCCAGCTGGACGTGTTCCTGCATAAAAAACGATCGCTGAAAAAGCACAATAAGAATAATGGCAAACGCCACAAAAGTAGCCAGCGCAACAATCGCCGCACCAATCAACGTCGCACGTGTGCGTGTTCTGATATAGCGATCAATCAACGTACTCAATCGTCCTTTCCCGCGTGCGATGTCGCGTTCAGCATGCCACTCATCATAAACCGTCCGATCATGTTCACGTGTCGCAAAGGTACTTTTGCGTTTGTGAAGGTCTTTTTCAATTTTTTTGATTTCTACCATACAAACTATTATAACACACAATCACTAACGCATAATCCACGTAACCGTCTGGCGTGAAAGCAAGCGTACTTGTCGTTCAACCTCCGCTGTGATGCGCACCTTGGCGATATCGCGCAATTGATGTTGCTTCACCAAACGCAAAAAAACAATGGTATGAACACTCAGGCGGATCGTGTTTTTTTCTTGCTGTGCACACTGCGCACAAATCACACCGCGCCCCACAACAAAAAAATGCTCCCGCGCATCGATAACACTGCGACAATGCATGCAATGTGTCAATGTAAAACCATACCCCAACGCAAAAAATATTTTGATAAAAAATGCCTCTGCGAGAAAAACAATACTACGCGTCCTGTCGTTGGCAATCACCGCGTCACTCGCATGCAAAAAATCAACATAAAGATCAAACAACACATCATCACGTTCCATACCGGAAATCATCCGCACGAAGACATCCCGTACATACATTAGGACCATCACCGCATCCAATTGCATGCGCATCGTGTCAAAAGTATGCTCAGAAAAAGCGCCACTCAAGATGCCGGGTCCGTGATTTTTGGCAATGGTAATACGCGTAACGACAAAATCCTCCACATGCGACGCCAAACGCGCATGCGGTTTGCGAATGCCCTTTGCGCTCACACGCATCATGCCGGCCTCGCGTGTATAAAACGTATAGAGGCGATCCGTTTCACCGATATCTTTTTTTCCAAGAGCGATGGCTAAATAATTTTCTTTCACACTTCTTTTTTGAGCGAAATCGTAAGCGCTTTACCATCAATTGTTACCGTTTCCTCATAGTCATTTTTTTTCAATGTTTCGTTTTTTATTTCTGTTGCAAGGATTTCGTGTGCAATCAATGCTCCATGCTCTGCAAATACTTCCTCCATACCATTGTAGCCAAGCACAATCCGATCATCCACCTCAAAGCCCGCTTTTTTGCGCGCTTGCTGGATAATACGAATAATCTCTCGCGCCTGTCCTTCAAGTTTCAATTCTTCTGAAATGTCACAATTAAGACCAAGCGTCTGTTGTTCATTCCATACAATGTTTTTTTCTTTGTTTGCCGTTTGACACACGCTGACATTTTTGACATTAACCTCTTCCATCACAATGTGGACAAACGCATCAGAAATCTCTTCACCTACAACGTAGAGCTCCGCCAACGGTTGTCGCACTTTGATCTGTGCCTGCGCACGCAACTTCAACCCCTCGGTGATGATACTGCGCACCTGCGCCATCTGTGTGATCAGTTTCTCATCGATAAGCTTGTCGTTAGCCTGTGGGAAATCCTCCAGATGCACACTCTCACCGTCAGTTAAATTTCTATAAATCTCCTCACTCATAAATGGTGTAAACGGCGCCATTACTTTGCTCAGTTCTACGAGCACATAGTGGAGTGTTGTATACGCCGCGTCTTTGTCGCCATCGTCCTCACTCTTCCAAAATCTTTTTCGCGATCGCCGAATATACCAGTTAGA
>CAZMCZ010000020.1:0-11956 GCA_964565145.1 uncultured Pseudobdellovibrionaceae bacterium
CATAGAGACTCAGTTGGTTAGAGCGCGAAATGTTTCGCATATTCAGAACATCTCTTATAGAGAGTTTCTGAAAAAAAATGAGAGAAAGATGGGCGTGTAGCTCAGTTGGTTAGAGCGCGTCACTGATAATGACGAGGTCCCAAGTTCAAATCTTGGCATGCCCACAAAAGAATCATCAAGCATTGTTAATCATGATGTAAAAATCCTTTAAGCAAAAAGCTTGATGCCTATAGTATTCCATCATCCTTACAGGTATCGCTGTGAGGTTTTTTGTTGTGGTGTGGTAGTGACATGGTGTGGATTTTTATTACACAAACTATGTATACTGCTCATTGGAGAAAAGGGGAGAATGATGTATAATGAGGATAAATATAAATAAAAAAAGAAAATTATGGCACAAAAAAAGCAAAGCATCATCAAAAAAGTTGTTGCACGGGAAATCTTGGACTCACGAGGCATTCCAACGGTTGAGGCGGAAGTGACGCTTGCCGGTGGGCAGAAAGCATGGGCGCAAATTCCCAGTGGATCCTCTACCGGCGCATTTGAAGCGCTGGAATTGCGTGATGGTGATCCATCGCGATACTTTGGCAAGGGTGTGCTTACTGCGGTAAAAAACATCAATACAGAAATCGCACGGTGTGTTATCGGTCGTGATGCACATGATCAAAAAGGTCTTGATCAAGCGATGATTGAGTTGGATGGCACGGAAAATAAATCACGTCTCGGTGCAAATGCCATTCTTGCCGTTTCGTTGGCAACGTGTCGCGTCGCGTCCATCAGCAAGAAAAAACCATTGTACAAATATATTGCGGGATTGCACAAAGTCAAAATCAAGGACTTGGCATTGCCAACGCCGATGTTTAACATTATCAATGGCGGTAAGCACGCCGATAGCGGATTGGCCATTCAAGAGTACAAAGTTGTGCCTTACGGCATTGATACCTTTAAAGAACAGTATCGCGCAGGAAGTGAGATTTTTCACGCGCTTAAAACACTTTTGCATGATGGTGGCTATACGATTGCCGTCGGTGATGAGGGTGGTTTTGCACCGCGACTAGAAAGCAACACGGCGCCACTGCGAGAAATAGAAACAGCCACAAAAACAGCCGGCTATACGATGGGGAAAGAAATCGGTATCGCCATTGATGCGGCGGCAAACTCTTTTTATCATAATGACTGCGGGCATTATGTGTTTGCACTGGAAAAAAAGGCCTTTACCGTGCCGGAATTGATTGACGTGTATCAGCGTTGGATTGATGAAAACTATATCATGTCCATTGAAGACGGTGTACGTGAAGAGGATTGGGCGGGATGGCACCACGTTTACGAAAAATTACACAAAAAAGTCATGCTCATCGGAGATGATTTAATTGTGACAAATGTGCATCGCTTACAACGCGCCATCGATGAGAAAGCCTGTAATGCCGTGCTCATTAAGCCAAATCAAATCGGCACATTGACAGAAACACTTGCCTGTATGAAATTGGCACAGACAAACGGACTGCAAACGGTGGTTTCTCATCGTAGCGGAGAAACGATTGATGACTTCATCGCAGATTTAGCGGTAGGAGCTGCTGCAGACTTCATCAAAACGGGTTCACTTTCACGCGGTGAGCGCCTTGCAAAATATAATCGTTTGCTTGCCATTGAAGAACAATTATCCTAAGAACGATATGACCAAGAAAGCGCGTATTCTGTGTGTTGGCTCTGTTGGGAAAGATATTTTTATGCCAACGGATGCAGGAACTTTTATTAAGGGGAAAAAAGAACTCGAGCATCAATGGGGCTTTTATTTTGGTGATAAAATTCACATTAAAGACCGCTTTTATGCCTTGGGTGGGTGCGCGTGTAATGTCAGTGTTGGACTTGCTCGACTTGGGTTTGATGTCACGGCGTGGGGCGTTGTGGGACATGATGCCGACGGAGCGTGGATTAAAGAGGAACTTTTGCGTGAGGGTGTGGATATAGAGCACCTCAGCACAACGACGACGTGCTCCAGTGATATTTCCTTTGTGCTTGTACACAGCAAAAAGGGTGAGCGGATTATTTTTGTCAATCGCGATGCCGGCGAACAACTCTTACTTGATAAATATGAGATAAAGTGGTATGACTGGATCTATGCCGGCTCTTTTTATGGAGAGCATTGTGCGCACAATATGCAGGTATTGCATGATGCTTCATGCAAAAAAACGGCGCTCATCTATAATCCCGGCATGGCCAATATCAAAAAGCATACGCGCCTTGTCTATGATTTGTTGCATCACAGTAAAATTGTTTTTTTTAACAAGAAAGAGGCGCAAGAAATAATCAGAGGTGGCGAGCATCCTCCGGACAATCTTGATACGCTTAGCGAAGTGCAACTATTGGAAACCATCGCACAACAAGCTTCTCATGCACACGCACTTGTCCTCACGTATGGACATCATGGTGCATGGGCGTACACAAAAGATGCAATCTATCATATAAAAGTTCCACAGAATCATATTATCGACACAACCGGTGCCGGTGATGCGTTTGCAAGCGGTTTTGTCGGTGCGATCCTTAATGGTTGTGAGATTGACGTCGCGCTACGGTGGGGGACTTATAACTCACAAAATGTTTTGCACTATTATGGCGGACAAAAAGGATTGCTGGAAGAAAAAACCATTGAGAAAAATCTACCGACGTATGAGGTAAAAAAGGTGGTATAATACAGATATGAATCTTTTTTCAAAGTTAAGAAAAAGTCGTAGTGATACGTACTATTTATCACTTGATATCGGAACGGAGGTTGTAAAAGCTCTTGTTTTTTATGTGGATGAACAAGAGAAAAAGGGTATCGTCATCGGATCGGCGCGTGTACCGCAAAAAGCCGGAAATATGCAAAGCGGTGCCATTTCTGATATTTCCGGAGTCATTGCATCGTGTAGCAAAGCCATTATTCGTGCGCAGGAGATGGCCGGTGTTGGTGAGGTGCGCGATGTCGTCATGGGTATTGCCGGCGAACTTGTCAAAGGAACGACAACGACCGTCCACTATGAACGAACAATCCCCGAAGAACGCATTGACCGCACAGAACTCAAAACGATTATCGCACGCGTCCAAGAAAAGGCCTATGAACGAATCAAGGCGCAAATTGTCTGGGAATTGGGCCAAGAAGTTGATGTGCGTCTTATCAATGCCGCGATTATTGATGTGCGTATTGATGGTTATCGCATCACGAATCCGCTTAATTTCCAAGGGAAGCGTGTCAGTATCGGTATCTTTAATGCCTATGCGCCAATGCTTCATCTCGGTGCAATTAATACCATCGCAGAAGAACTTCACCTCAATGTTCTCAATATCGCCGCAGAGCCGTACGCCGTTTCTTCTTCGGTCGGTTATGAGGACATCCTTGATTTTAACGGGATTTTTATCGATATTGGCGGTGGAACAACGGATGTTGCCGTTGTGCGCAATGGCGGACTGGAAGGGACAAAGATGTTTGCAATCGGCGGGCGTGCCTTTACCAAGCACCTTGCTTATGAATTGCGACGTACGATTGATGATGCTGAAAAGATTAAATTGGACTATACGGCCGGGAGATTGTCGGAACAGGAGCATGGTCGTGTCGCACAAATTATTATGGAAGATGCGCTGGTGTGGTTGAGTGGCGTAGAATTATCACTTGCGGAATTTTCCGAACAGGATCTTCTCCCGGGACAGTTTTATCTCTGTGGTGGGGGAAGTGCGCTTGGAGAACTGCAAACCGTTTTACGAGAAAACAAATGGTCAAAGGATTTGCCGTTTACGCACCCACCGGAAATTAATTTTCTCCAACCGCGTGATGTGGTACATATGATAGACCGTACTAAAACACTCACAACGCCACAGGACGTGACGCCACTTGCGCTGGCAAATCTCTTAATCGACATCAAAGATGAAGAACGCGTTTTGGCAAACATTTTAAAGCGAACAATGCGCACAATCCAAGATTAGTATGATACAATAAGCTTATATGAGTATGAGCGAATATTATGAAATTTACATCGCACCGGATGAAGAAGTAACGACGGTGATTGGACGTATCCGACACGCACAACAGCAGCGCGTTGCTTTGGTCATTCCACAACATGCTGCCGTCTTGCAAAGCCTCATTAATCTGCGACTTTTGGTCCGTGAAGCAAAGAAATACGATAAAGAACTCCTCATCGTCACGCAAGATGAAGCCGGTGCCGCTTTGGCGCAACGCATTGGTGTGGACATCGTTTCACTCTCAACATGGCAGAAAGAGTACGCACAACATGATCATGATGACCATCCGGAAAAACCACCGCAAAGCCAAAAAGAACAAATCGGCTCGCAACAGTTTTCCACGCCGATGGCACAGGACAAACCCACGGTAGACCAAGATCACACACCGTCCTCGCAACAGAGCCACTCCGATTTACACGATCGACAACACATCCCGTCCACCAAACCAAGACCATCTTCTGACGGCATAAAACGCCCGAGAGTGTCACAACACCGCATGGATATCGCGCCGACACCACAGCAAAAACCACATCGGCAGACACATCAACAACAGGAGTATATACCAAGCGAAGAAACCTCTGACACGCAGGTCGCGGTAAGAGCAGACGAAACCGGTGCCAGCGCCGAAGCGCAACATCATGATGATGCGATGCCTCAGGCACGACAGCAACGACAAACGCCGGGTATCGTGGCCGTCATTGCAAAAAACCTACGCACACTATGGAAGCGTATAGCAGGTTGGCGCATGAAAGATCATCATCAAGAATCACAATACATAGAAATCAAAGATCACGGACTACCAAAAAAAATAATAACCATTTTTGGTCTTGTCATTGCGTTGATTGTGAGTATGATTTTTTTGCCCTATACGATTATTCATCTGCATGTCGATGATATTAATCTTGAAGCACAACTAAAAATAACGGCCGATGAACAAGCTGATAGTGTTGATCGTGACCGTCGTATCATTCCGGCACGAAAAATCGAAAAAGACATTACACAAGTGGTGGACATCACACCAACGGGCGCGACAACATCGGAAGCACAGAAAGCGCAAGGAACCATTACAATCGTCAATACCTATAGCAGTGCGCCACAACCGCTTGTTGCGACGACACGATTCCTCGCAGAAAACGGCGTTCTCTTTCGCCTCGTCCATCCGGTAACTGTTCCGGGGACAACACAACAAGACGGTGCAACTGTTCCGGGAAAAATTGATGCGCTTGTCGTAGCTGACAAAGCCGGAGAAGAAGGCAATATCGAACCGACAAAATTTTCTATTCCGGGATTTGCCGGCACACCAAAAGAAACAAAAATTTTTGCAACATCCAAAGACGCTATGAGCGGTGGCAACACAAAGGGACGTGGCATACAGATTATCACACAAAAAGACATCGATGATGCAAAAAAAGCCAGCGAGGCCTCACGTGATGAATTTGTGCGTGCTCAAATAGAAAAACTGTTACGCCCGGAAGAAAAACTTCTTCCGGATGCAATTACTTATAACGTGATTGCAGCTCAACCAACGGCAGCTGAAGGCTCTGCACAAAAAAACCCGGAGTACCGCACACAACTCCACGTGCAAGCCCTTGTTTTCAAACAAGATGATGTGCGACAAATTGCACGTGAAACATTAGCGCAAAAAGCATCACACGATCTTTCCGATGAGATGATTACACTGACATATCAACAATCTGACGCGCTCTATGATGAAGGGAAGTTGATGATTAATGCAAAAGCCACATATCAACAAACAGGAACGCTCGACACAAAGGACTTTCGTCAAAAGATTGCCGGCCTTAACCATCAGCAACTTACGGAAGTCATAGAAAAAAACTATCCGCTCGTCTCACAGATAACGATGCAGTCCGTGCCATCAATGCCCGGATTTATTGCCAATCATATCTCGACGCGACCCTGGATGACCAAAATCATCATAGAAGACGAATAGAGTGCTCTTAAAAAGGGGACATTTTTAAGTGCCGTTCCTGTGGATAACTACGTACGATGAGGATCGCAAAAGGGTTGACAGGTTTTGTTTGAGTTGCTATAGTGGATAAACACGTTCAGAAATTTTGAGAATTCAAAGCAAGAAAGTGGTCCCACCACAGAAGACCCGATTGAGGAAAGAACGAATACATGGGAGCCCTTCTTCTTTTTGTATTGTCAGAATAGATGAATACAAATGATATATGACAAAGAAAAAAGATACGATTACCGTTGAAGGAACCGTGATGGAAACCCTGCCAAGTACGACATTCCGTGTTGAGCTTGACAATGGACATGAGGTTTTGGCACATATTTCCGGTCGCATGCGCGTTCACTATATTCGCTTGTTGCCGGGAGATCGCGTTGTCGTTGACATGAGCCCTTATGACCTCTCAAAGGGACGGATTACAAAACGGCTTTAATCATTTTATTTATAAGGAAACGATATGAAAGTGCGAGCGTCAGTAAAAAAAATTTGTAAGCAGTGTAAGGTCATTCGTCGCAAGGGCCGTGTTTATGTGATTTGCACAAATCCAAAACACAAACAACGACAAGGTTAAATTTATTTTTATTTAATGATACTATTATGATTCGTATTGCAGGTGTTAATCTCCCAGATGATAAACGTATAGAAATCGCTCTGACGTATATTTATGGTATTGGACGAAGTACCAGTCAAAAAATACTCACAAAACTCAACATTGATCTCAATACACGCACAAAAGATATCACAGAATCTGACGCACAAAAAATACGAGAAGAAATTGATGCACAGTACAATGTCGAAGGAGAACTGCGTCATCAAGTAAAGATGAACATTAAGCGATTGCAAGACATTGGCTGTTATCGAGGATTACGACACAAGAAGGGCTTGCCGGTGCGAGGACAACGCACCAAAACCAACAACCGCACCGTCCGTGGCAATAAACGTGTCACCATGGGTTCTGGGCGTGTTGCCGTGACAAAGACATAAGGATAAAGATATTAATTTAGAGATTTATTTACTATGAGTGAAGATACTATAGAAAAATCAGCAACAAGCAAGGAAGATGTCGTAGAGAAAACATCAACACCTGCAACAGAAGCACAAACGAAAAAACGTCGTGGAAAACGGCATGTTTTAAAAGGGCAGGCACGCATCCTCTCAACCTATAATAATACCGTTGTAACGGTGACCGATCTCAATGGTGCGGTCTTGGGGTGGTCAAGTGCCGGCGTGCTCGGATTTAAAGGTGCAAAAAAATCTACCCCCTATGCTGCGACGCAAGTTGTCAATGATGTCGTAGAAAAAATTGCAAAACATGGCATGAAGGAATTGCAAATTTATGTCAAGGGTGTTGGTAGCGGTCGCGATGCCGCGATGCGAGCATTTGCAGCACAGGGGTTTGCTATTTCACTTATCAAAGACACCACACCAAAAGCACACAATGGATGTCGTCGTCGCAAACCGCGTCGCGTGTAATTTTTATTATTTATTTCTTACGTAGATTATATGGCTAGATATCGAGGACCAAAAGCAAAAATTTGTCGCCGTTTCAATGAAAATTTGTACGGTAGCGATAAGTATGCGCAGATTTTGTCACGCAAAGGATACAAACCCGGCATGCATGGACAAAAGTTTTCTCGTAACCAAAGTGAGTATGGCAAACAACTCATGATGAAGCAGAAGGCAAAGTTTACATACGGCATTTTGGAGAAGCAATTTCGCAAGCATTACGAGGATATCAAAAATCGTGAAGGCATCGTTGGAGATAATCTTCTCGCTCGTCTTGAACAGCGTTTTGATAATGTGATTTACCGACTGGGATTTGCACAGACACGTCCGCAAGCGCGTCAAATCGTCTCACACGGCATGTTTTGCATCAATGGAAAAAAAGTCACCATTCCATCATACGAAGTAAAAGTCGGAGACAAAATCACCATCAATCCGACAAAGGAAAATAACGGCTATTTCAAAATCCAAAAGGAGCTTCTGCAAGCGAAAAAAAATGTGCCAAGCTGGCTTACGATGGATACGAAAAAAATGGTTGGTACGATGACGGCACAACCCGCAAAGGAACATTTTGATGCAAATATTGACGCAGCAATCATTATTGAGTTTTATTCAAAATAACATTATAGATTATTTACTAATACAATACTATGTCACTAATACCACAACCAAAAAAGGCTACGTACAAAAAGGTTTCCAAAACACAAGGAACAATTGAAATCACAGAATGTTACCCCGGCTATGGTACAACACTTGGTAATGCACTGCGTCGTGTACTTCTTTCATCACTGGAAGGCTCCGCTGTTACGGCTATCAAAATTAAAGGCGTGACACATGAGTATAGCGTTATCGATGGTATCATGGAAGACGTTGTGCAAATCGTGCTCAACATGAAGCAATTGCGCTTTCGCGTGCATAGTGATGAGCCCGTTGTATTGAAACTTTCCAAAAAAGGTGATGGCGTCGTAACAACAGGGGATATTGAACATGATTCATCTGTTGATATTGTCGATCCCAAGCAAGTCATTGCGACGATTACGGATAAAAAGACACAGCTTGACATGGAAATTACCGTCGCAAAGGGGATGGGCTACGTTCCGATTGATCAACAAGACCGTGGTGATGTTGAGCTGGGCGCAATTGCCATTGACGCTGTCTACACGCCACTCAAGCGGGTAAATTTCAACGTAGAGAACATGCGTGTCGGAACACAGACAAACTATGAAAAAGTAACGCTTGACATTGAAACGGACGGTAGCATTGATCCGGAGGAAGCCTTTTATGGCGCTGTTACAATTCTCCAGGAGCAATTTGATGCATTAAATCCACAGAAAGAAGAGAAAGAAGAAAAAGAAGAGAAAGAAGAGTCCCCAAAAGAAAGCGAAGAAAAGTAACATTATATTAAGAGAGTATCATGAAACACAGAAAAACAGGTCGACAATTTGGACGCGTACGCGCACAACGAAAAGCATTGATGCGTACGATGCTTGGTAGTTTGATTATGTATGAACAGATTGAAACGACGCAAGCAAAGGCAAAAGAGCTCAAGGGCATGATTGATCGTATGATAACACGCATCTTGCGTACACAGGGCTCTGCCAATGCAAAGATGGAAGCATTGCGCAAATTGGAAGGAGATGTGCCCAAAGAAGCGATTATCAAGCTTCGCGATGAAATCGTCCCACGTGTTGGAGAGCGCAGAAGCGGTTTTACGCGTGTTGTCAAACTTTCTCCTCGCAAAAGTGATGGTGCACAGCGTGCAATTATTGCATTTGTCGATGGCAAAAAAACACCCGTAGCACAAAAAACAAGCACAAAGAAAACGACAAAAGCAACGCAAAAAGACGCTCACGAAGAAAAAAACGATTAATATAATAGATTACTATGGAACAAAAAACAATTCTTTTTGATGCAACAGGTAAAGTGTTGGGGCGCCTTTCAACAGAAATCGCCAGAACCCTTAGCGGAAAGGACCGCGTTGATTATATGCCAAACAACGATCAGGGCGCACGTGTTGTCGTGATCAATGCGCAAAAAATTGTCCTCACAGGAAACAAAGAAACGGACAAAAAATATTACAAACACAGTGGCTATGTGGGTGGTCTTAGAGAAACGACGCCCAAAGAGCAACGAGAAAAAGATGCGTCAGAAATCATTCGCCATGCCGTAAAGGGCATGTTGCCAAAAAATAAATTGGCACGCAAGATGATGACACATTTGCACATTTATAATGATGCAAAACATCCCTACACGGTGGATGAAGAACGTAAATAGATTTATTAATTAATTTCCTTTATGGCTACAAAGAAAACAACCAAAAAAGCGGCGAAAAAGTCTAGCAAGAAAGTAACAAAAACCGCAAAGAAGACGGTTACAAAAACTGCAAAGAAAAAAGTACTCGCATCAAAAGCTACAAAGCGAAAAAAGCCCGTAATGCAGATTCCTTTTGATGGGAAATATCATTATGCCGTCGGACGTCGCAAAAGCGCTATCGCACAGGTGCGTCTTTATGCAAAAGATGGCGCAAAAGAAGCGGATTATATCATCAATGGGAAAAAAATGAAAGAGTATTTCCCGACATCACATGAGTGGGACTTCTTTATGGAAGCGCTCACACTGACCGGCACGGAAGGGAAACTTGCCGTCGCTGTCCTTGTGCGCGGTGGTGGACTTTCCGGACAAGCACAAGCCATTCGCCTCGGTATTGCACGAGCGTTGACACAGTTTGATGATGGACTACGTCCCGTACTCAAGGCCAACGGATTATTGACACGTGACGCACGTGTTGTGGAGCGCAAAAAACCGGGATTACGCAAAGCGCGCCGTCGCCCACAGTGGAGCAAGCGCTAATCGTTTCAAAAACAGCAGAAAAACACCACATGTTGTGGTGTTTTTTTTAAAGTATGATTATATTTTTATGGATATTTTTTGCTTTTGTTTGTATCGCTGTATTGCAAGTTTGATAAGTTCATCTAAAAGATTGCTATAAGAAAGTCCTGAATTTTGCCATAATCTTGGATACATACTGATATCGGTAAATCCAGGTATTGTATTTATTTCATTAACATAAATTTTTCCATTATTAGTAAGAAAAAAATCCACACGTGCCATACCATCACAAGAAAGAATGCGTGTTGTTTTGACGGCAAGTTTTCTAACTTTTTTTATTAATGTAGGATTTAACTGAGCTGGAACAATGATTTCTGCGCCATTTTTATCAACATACTTTGATTCATAAGAGTAAAAATCATATTGTTTATTTGTAATGATTTCTCCGACAATAGAAGATTTTAATGCATCACCATTGCCAAGAACAGCACATTCTAATTCACGGCCTTCAATCGCTTTTTCTATAAGCACCTTAGTGCTATACCTAAAACTACTTTTAATGGCATTTTTATAATCCTGCTCTGTATAGACTTTATTAATCCCAATGCTTGAACCCGTTTTTGCCGATTTAACAAAAAATGGCAATGAAAATTGATTTACAATTTTTTTGAATGAAGGGATGTTTTTTTTAGAATAAAGTGTTAAAAAGGGGACAATGGGAATATGCGCATCACGCAGTAAGCGTTTCGTTATATCTTTATCAAAACCAATGGCACTAGCGCATGTATCAGAACCAACATAGGCAACGTTTGTAAATGTTAATAATCCTTGTAAAGTTCCATCTTCACCACTAATGCCATGTATAAGAGGAAAGACGACATCAATCTTTTGTGGTTTTTGCCTATGTTCTTTTTTGATATAAACTGCTTCATTATGATTATAGAGCCATGCTTTGCCATCATGATTGCTTGTAAAGTATTTATAATAGTTTTTATTGTTTGATAAAACTTTTTTAAGAGAAATATAATGCCATAATCCACGTTGATCGATCCATAAAGGAATAATGGTATATTTTTTCTGACGAAGCGCAGAAATGACATTGAACGCACTGCACAATGATACTTTGTGTTCAGGGCTTTTACCACCCATTATAATTGCAATATTTATTTTTTTATGATTCATAATATCTTTAAAGGTTTTTTCATTATACAATACCACAAACACAAAAGAAACTACCATTTAATAAAAGCACCAGGTCGATTTGCCTGGTGCTGGTGTCGGTTATAGGTTTACGAGGTTTTGAGATTCATGGTGAATTTTCCCGTTTCACTAATGTACTGAAATCCCATTTTTTCATACCACCTCCTTGCGGCAGTGCGCGTGGGATTGCTTGTGAGCTTGAGCGCCTCCATGCGAAGCTCACGCGCCTCTCTTACTACCTCATTTAATAGTAGTGTGCCGATGCCGTTGCCTTGCACTTCTGGCGCTGTCACGACATCTTCTATAGCACCGAAGTATCCCATCGGTTGATAGTGGGGCACAAGAGTTAACATCCCAACGGGAGCGCTAGTGTTATTATTAAAAGCTACAAATAAATAGCTGTAGCGCATTAGAGTATTCCAATGCTCCCAGGATTTATCTGTTGCGTTGGTA
>CAZMCZ010000021.1:0-11453 GCA_964565145.1 uncultured Pseudobdellovibrionaceae bacterium
CATCGTCCTCACTCTTCCAAAATCTTTTTCGCGATCGCCGAATATACCAGTTAGAGAGGTCGTCGATAAACTCTACACATGGCTTACTAGCCATTGAGATATTATATGCAAGCATATTTTTGTCAACTATACTTATCAGCTGATGCAAACGTCCAATAATCCACCGATCAAGAATATTATCACAATGTGCAAGATTATCTACATCAGATTGTTGCCAGCCATCGACATTTGCATACATGACGAAGAAACTGTAGCTCTGCCAAAGCGTCGCAAGTTTCCTTTGTGTGTCAGCCACATCTTTATCAACGAGTGTATAATCTTCTCCATTGAGTAATGGTGAGCTTATCAGCGTGTAGCGAAGTGCATCTGAACTATACTGATCAAGGAGCTCACTTGGATTTGTATAATTACCAAGAGACTTACTCATTTTTTTCCCGTCATTGCCAGCAATAGTCCCCGTCACAATCACATTCTTAAAAGCTTCCTCTCCAAAAAGTCCTATAGAAACTGCATGGAGATAATAAAACCATGCACGAACCTGCCCAATATACTCAGTGATAAAATCTCCAGGAAAATTTTGCTCAAATTTCTCCTTATTTTCAAATGGATAGTGAAACTGTGCAAATGGCATACAGCCAGACTCAAACCAACAGTCCAATACTTTCTCAATTCTCTTCATAATGCCACTGCATTCTTTACATGAAAAAGTAATCGCGTCAACGTATGGACGATGATAATCGTCTAGTTTTTCCCCTGATAAATCATAGAGTTCTTCATAACTTCCAATGACCTGTATTGCACCACAGTTAGTTTCTTGACACTTCCATACCGGAAATGCCGTTGCCCAGAAACGGTCACGCGACAAATTCCAGTCCGGCGCAGTCTCTACAATATTTTTGAAACGCTTATGTTTTATATGCTCTGGAAACCAATTAATATTTTCATTCTTCTCCAGCATGCGATCCCTTTGTCCTGCAATATCAATAAACCAACTCGGATGCGCCCGATACATAAGCTTTGTGTCACACCGATGACAATGTGGGTATTCATGGGTAATATAGTCAATCTTCCACACAACACCGCGCCTCTTCAATTCTTTGGCAATTATTTTATTTTCATCCCAAATATTCTTGCCCTGCCAATCACCCTCCGTATATTCTCCATTTTCGTCGACAACATGTACACTTGGTATGCCCTTCGCCTGTGCAAGCTCAAAGTCTTCCTCACCGTATGCCGGTGCCAAATGCACAAGTCCTGTGCCACTTTCCGTTGTGATATAATCAGCGTCAACAACCACATGCGCACCCTCGCCTCTATCGATAAATAATGGTTTATATTTCTTGCCCACTAACGCTGCACCTTTCATCTCCTCCAAAACGTCAAAATCTAATAACACATGTTTCTCGTCAGTGAGAACTGTATTGAGTGTCTCTTTTGCGAGGATAAATTGATCCGTGTCAATTTGTACTTTTACATAGTCAATGTCTTTATGTACTGCAAGTGCTGTGTTGGCCTGCAAAGTCCACGGTGTCGTTGTCCATACGAGAAAATACGTTCGATCCTCACCGACAACGGGAAATTTTACATACACACTTGGATCAGTGATTACCTTGTAACTGTTATCCATCGCCACCTCCGCTTTGGAAATTGGTGTCGCGCACCGCGTACAATACATCAATACCTTCTCTCCCTCATAGATCTTCCCTTTCTCGTAGAGCGTCTTGAATGCCCACCAGACACTTTCCATGTAGTCCTTGTCCATGGTTTTATATGCACCCTGAAACTCTACCCAACGACCAATACGCTCAATAACCTCTTCCCATTGATCACCACCTTGTACCATCTCACTGTGACAGGTTTCTATATATTTTTGCAGTCCAATTTTTTCTACGTCACGCTTATCTTTGATGCCAAGCTTTTTCTCTACAAGATTTTCTGCCGGAAGTCCGTGACAGTCCCACCCCCATGTACGCTCCACACGTTTTCCCTTCATCGTCCAGAATCGTCCGACTACGTCCTTTACTATAGAGCTTAGCAGTGTTCCATAATGAGGATCACCTGTGATAAACGGTGGCCCATCATAAAACACAAATGAATTGTCTACATTGCGCTGTGCAATTGATTTCTCAAATGTTTTATTCTTACGCCAAAACGCAAGAATTTCTTTCTCGCGCTCTGCAACCTTTTTTTTGTGATCGACTTCGTGAAATGCCATAGTGTTATCTTAAAAAATAAAATCGTCCGCTCATACAAAAGACCTTATGCTTTTGTACTAACGGACGACTTCATATGCAAAAAAATGCGAAACCGCGGTACCACCGAAATTTCCATCACTGATGGACGCTTCATGACAGCGCTAACGGGCTTACCCGTGGAGGTCTACTCTCTTTAACAGATTTCTTCTCCAGGCTCCGGAGTGATTGCTCCTTCACTGCCGATAACTTCATTATAACAAATAATAAAACTTTGTAAACACAACCCCACGCCACTACGATACATCGATGTATTGTAGTGTCATCACTATAGCATTTTTTTGGCGTTATTGCACAATTATGATTCAAACGTAATATCAAATTTTTTCTCTGGGAAAAGCGTGTGCAGATTGTCAAAAAACATCATAAGCTCTCGCAATGATTGATAGCGCTGTTCATGCTCAACAGGCTCTTCACGCTTCAGTGTTGCAATAACTTTGTCATTATAAAAAACGTGCAGTTCTCCCGGTCGCTCACCAAACATGATTGACTTCAGCGTGCGTATTTCATCATCACTAAATTGCATCTCTTTTAACAGCTCCTCAAACCGCTGTGGCAATTCTTCTTCTTGCCGTTTTTGTGTGATATAGTTCACAATGCGATTAACCGGAAAACCCTTGTTGATTATGTCACGCAAATATGTCGCTAATTTTTCATCATAAACATATCCGTCTTCTTCATCCAAGGTAATGATGCCTTGCGCGACAAAGTATGCTCGTTCCATATCTGTTGCACCTACCCCCCCTCATTGAGCATGTGCTGTAACTTTTTTTCCTCAGATTCAATGTCCATGGTAGGACGTTCAAAGTGATTCATATTATTTTTGTTATTGATTACATTTCATCCGGCGCGGTGATGCCAAGAAGTTTAAGACCATTCTTAAGCGTGATCGCCACCGCATCCGTAAGTCCGACGCGATAAGAAGAGCCGGCATGATCATCTTTATCGATGATCTGATGCTTACTATAGTACCGATTATACGCATGTGCCAAGTCAAGCAGATAAGAAGCGATATAGTGCGGGGAGCGTTCTGTGATTGCACGTTCGACATTTTCCGGAAAGAGCATCACCTGTTGCACGACATCCCGACTTTCCACATCATAAGCCTCTTGTGATGAGGCAATTTTTGCCACGGTTGCCTTTACAAGAATACTCTTACACCGCGCATGCGTATATTGCAGATACGGACCGCTATCCCCTTCAAAAGACAGCGCTTGCTTTTGCTCAAACGTCATATTTTTTCCCAACGACGTTTTGAGAATGGTAAATTTAATCGCGCCAATGGCAATGTCTTGCGCACAAACTGTTCCGCGAGAATGCTCATTCTGTGCGATTTTTTCTTTGACGACATCTGTAATCGTTGCGATGACATCTTCTGCAAGAGGCACATTGCCAAGGCGAGACGAAACTTTTTGCCCTCTAAAGCCAAGCCGTCCATGTGTAAGGTGTTGCGTTTTTTCTTCCCATGCCGTATTAATCAGTCCCGCCGCTTTTTTGACCACGCGAAAATACTCCTTCTGCTCATGATCTGTTATAAAGATAGAACAGTCCGGTGAAAAACGCTTAAATTTCTCATGAAGAAGTCCCAGATCCTTTGCTTCATACGTTGGCTGACCATCTTTGTTGATAAAAACGCGTGTGTGCAAACCATACTTCTCACCTTCAAAAATCACCGCACCGTCACTATGCTCAAAAATGCCCGGTATATTTTGCTCAACAAGCTCTTTGCCGATTTTTCCCGTCTCACTCTCATAAATATACGCAGAAAACTCCGACCCGAGCATTGCCGTCATCATTTCAAAGTACGTCATGTTTAACGCCTTTCCTTTCTCATAGAGATGAAAATACGGATTTTTGGTATCGTGCGCATAAAGCGCATGTGCGATTTCACGTACCGCGTGTCGGACTTCCGCACTCTGATCATACTGCGTCGTGCCATAGGCATAGGCGTCCCCAACGGCTTTCATCGTTGATAGCAAATCTTTTTCTTCATCAAAAAGATGCGGATATTTCTCATGCATACCCCATACGGCTTTTGCAATCCCCAAAGAAACATCAGACGGATATGAAATCGTTGTCACTTGCGCACCGCTGACACGCAAAAGTTGATTGATACTTTCACCAACGGCATTGTTGACGAGATGTCCGATGTGAAACGGCTTAAATAAATTCGGACTGGAATGTTCCAAAAGGATTTTTTTGCCCGCATAGATTTCTGTGGATCCGTAAGAATCCTTTTTTTTGCGCACATCGGCAAGAGCCTTTTTGTAGACATCGTCCCGCAAAGAAAAATTAATATACGGCCCCATGACACTGATTTGCACATCGTCAATGACAAAATCCTCAACAATTTTTTGTGCAACATCTGCCGGAGATTGCCCCATGGCCTTAGCAATAGCAAACGCAACGCTTGTCGTATAATCTCCGTGCAGAAGGTCTTTGGGTCGCTCAATAGAAACGGTACCAACATCAAATGCCGAAAAAAAACCCTCTAACTGCAGTCCCTGCAATCGCTTCAAAAGCGCATCGTGAATGATCGTTTTCATGATTTTACTTCAATAACCGTTTATAATTCTTTGCCCAATACAAAACATTATTGGCATAGTTTGCGCAAACGCGCCGCCCAATATTGGAGCCACAGTAATAACGACGTGCCGCGGTATTTTCTCCGCTCTTCTTGGCACCACCATCACGTTGAAGTTTGATTGCCATTGCCATAACGCCATCTGTCAAACTCCACGGATCTGCGGGATAGTTGCCCGTGTACTTGGCGACCGTTTCTTCATAATGCACCCACGTTGTTGGCATAAATTGTGCCACTCCCATCGCCCCACCGATGCCATAGCTAAGCGGACACGATACTTTTTTCTTTTTGTAATTATATCCCAGCTCTTTTGTGATGCGCTTAAAAATTTTTGCATTCGTGCTACCCATGCGACTCTTTTTATATGTACAACCGCCGGTATAGCGCCCAAGGCTTGTCTCCTGTGTAAGCATTCCCAAAATAAAATCTTTACGCACACCGGTTTGTTTACTTGCAAAAGACGCCGCCGCAACGATATCACTTGTGCTAAACGACTTACCCAAGAGCTGAGAAAGGCTGGCCTCGATAGACGACAGTTTTGCATTTAGCTGTGCAATCGTCGCCTCAACACGTTTGACTTCTTGTTGTGTATTGCGTGCTTGTTGCGCGATTTCCTGTTCCTGTTTTTTTTGCGTTTCCAATAATTGCTCTTGATCCTTTTTTGCCATAGCAATCTCATCTTGTTTCTGTTTTACTTCTTGCGCAAGCTGATCAAGCGCCGTATACGTATTATGCGCCTTATCACGCAATGCCCAGAGACGATCCTCTGTCAAGAGAAACGATGTTGATGGATTTGACTCTAAAATATTTGTTGTAATGCTGTCGCTTTTTGCATAATACAATTGTCGTAACGTTGATAATAAAACCGCGCGTTGCAACGCTTGCTCTTTCTCCAATCGCGCCAGCTCTTGCGCCAATGTCTTGATTTCCTGCGCCTTTGCCTGGACCTGTGATTCGGTTTGCGCAACCAAAGACCGCTTAACGCCCAACGTCGTAAACGTGGCGCGCAATGCTTTTTTTAATTCTTGCTGTTTTTTTTCTTTTTTCTTGAGTGATTTCTCCAAGTCTTTTTTCTTTTCTTCAAGCGCGTCTTGTTTTTTCTGTTGTTCTTCCTCGGCTTTTTTTTGCGCGGCTTGCTCTTGTTCTGTCAGTGGTGCTTCTGCATTGGCATCTGCTGTCGCATCGGAAACTCCATGGGCATCTCTTGGCACACCAAAAAACACCATCGTTATCATGAGACAAAAACAACCTGCTATAATGTTACGATTATGCATATATGTATCATACCACAAAAAAACCGGCCTCTGCCGGTTTTTTGTGTCACGAGAGCGCTGTTATGCTTTTGGCGCTTCTTCATCAGATGCCTTTTCTGCCACATCTTCCTCTGATTCATCGTCTGCAGACGCCACATCTGACACATCTTCGACAACATCTTCCTCGGCAGCATCAACTTCTTCTTGTGTGCGTGGCGCAACGACAGAAGCAATGGTCTGATCATCTGCCGTCAATACTTCCACCTTCTCTCGATCAATATCAATATCGCCAACAGAAATCGCATCATCAAATGATTTAAGCGTGCTAATATCTATTGTAAGTTCACTTGGCAGATCTCCCGGCAATGCACGAACGGTGATGGAGTCCTCCGTTGAGAGTGTTCCGCCATCATTTTTTACCGCCGGCGCTTCTCCGACAAAAACCAACGGCACATCTGTCGTCACAGCCTCATCCATGCGCACCTGGAAGAAATCAACGTGAATAATCTCATCAGAGAGTGGATCAATTTGATATGCGTGAATCAACACATTGACATCTTTGCCACCAACGCGCAGTGAAATAATGGTGCTCTCACCTGCCTGCTCAAAGACACGCATAAACGGCGTCTGTGACACCCACAATGTCTGGTTCTCTCTTCCGTGCCCATAAAGAATTGCCGGAATGCGTCCCTGCTCATCCTGACGAATCTTGCGTCCGGTACGCTCACGATTTTGTGCTTCTAACACTAGTGTTTCTGCCATAAACTACAAATAATTTTATTATACGATGAAATCTTTAACATAAACATCTTCATCCGTTGTTGCGGCATAAAGCGCAAGGACGTCATCATAGTCTACTGATGGCGCCACAAGAAACGCTGTCGCTTCTTGTAGTGTCAAATCACTTACCAATCCTACGGCAACACTGCCCACGTCATGAGAAACGACAAACGTTAAAATAGTCGTCGCACAAATGGCACATGTGCTATGTGTCAAGCCGGAGAGTTGCTCTCCCGTAAGTGTCTGCGATGTAAAATGTTTACGTTGTGCACCACACACAGGACACTTCTCCGGTACAATCCGTTGTTGACGATGCGTCTTCATACGATACACATTGTACCGCATCATGCGTATTTATGCAAGTCGGCAAAAAAATCAATAAGAATCACGCACATGCTCCTCACGAATACTTTTTTGCAACCGATATACGGAGAGCACAAGGCCAATCGCAAAGGACATCGAAAGTAATGCGCTTCCACCATAACTGATAAACGGCAATGGAATGCCCGTCACGGGCATTAATCCTATATTCATACCAATATTGACCAGCATATGGACAAAAAGCAAAATAGTAATGCCCACAATGAGAAAATACCCAAAGGCATTATGCGCAAGTCGTCCCACCGTATAGAGCAAAACAAAGAGCATAAAAAACAATCCCAGGATAAATGTCGCACCAACAAATCCCAACGACTCCGTGAGAGAAGCAAAAATAAAATCCGTATGCTTTTCCGGCAGAAAGTTCAGATGCGACTGTGTGCCGACACCAATACCTTGCCCTGTCAGCCCCCCATTGCCAACGGCGATAATTGATTGGATAACATTGTACCCGGTATTTTGCGGATCATTTTCCGGATGCAAAAAATTTGTAATGCGCGCGCGCTGATACGGCGCTAGAATCGTCCACGCAATCATAAGGAGAATCGTGCCGATAAACAAAAAAGAAAGGATGTATCGTTTTTGAAGTCCGGAAAGAACAATCATCCCAAGCCAAATCGCAAGCACAACAAGCGCCGATCCCGTGTCCGGTTGCAACAAAATCAGCCCAATCACAATGCTTGTAAGGATAAATGATGTGATAATCGTCATCATCTCTCCAAGGAGCGCACGCTTTGTCGTGATAAACCCGGCAAGAAAAATAATCATAAAAATCTTTACGATTTCCACGGGTTGAATATGGATGCTCCCAATCGAAATCCACCCAACCGTACCGCGCACAACATCGCCAAAAGCAAGCACCAAAATCAACAGCACCAAAATCACACCATAGATCGGCGTCGCATATGTAAGGAAGACATTATAATCTCCTCGTCGCATCAGCAACATCACGCCAATGCCAATGCTCACAAAAAGACCTTGCCGGAAAAAGAACGGAAAAAACGATGCATCACTGACTGACATGCCATAGAGCGCAACAAGCCCCACTGCCATCAACAGCGCAATAATCGCTACAATAAAAATCGTACCATACAACTGCAGATGCCCCTGTCTCATAATATTAGTGTGACGGTACTAAGTGGTACGATGGATTATCTGGCAAATATTTCTCAACAAAGTTTTGTGCATCATAGACATTCGCATAGACACCGACATCCATTTGTGCCGGCACGCCCGGAAAGCGATCGCGCCACGACAATGTGAAATCACGCGCCTCTCCCGACTCGACATTGCCAAAGCGCGTTGCGTTAACGGCGATTGGTTTCCCTCCCGCATCTTTGATGATGGCATAAACATCCACCTGTGCAAAATCAAAAATACTTTTGTTACGCACAAGTCCGCGTGCCACAAAATAGTTTGTACTCTCTTTGGCAAGTCCAAACACTTCATCTTCTACGACAAAATCCGGATCCACAAAGGCATCAAACCGCACCCACGACACATCATTAATGGTCAATACCGCTTCTTGCGGTGGTGTCGCCGCAGGGATATTGAGCGCGATGACATAACGTTCTTGCGTTGGCAATATAAATGTTTCATCAATTTTTGTTGCAAGAGCCTTCCCGCCGGATCGCAACGTAATCGTATAACGGACGCGTGCACCGCCGTAGAGTGGATTGGGATTTTTGATACGCGCAACGACATCATAACGTCCAACACCACCAAAAACAACATTCACATCCTCTACGATTAAATCCTTTGCTGTAATCTCATCGGCACAGGCGCCACAAGAGCCACCACAATCAACCGCTGTTTCATCGCCATTCTTTTTGCCGTCAATACATGTTGGCACCGGTCGTAGATGCCACCAAATACCGCCGATAATGCTCAAAACGATACCGACATAAATGGCAATAATGATACCGCGCTTTGTTTTTCGTGTCATAGAATACTACTAATACTAATATCTCTATCATACCATACCCTCCACCACTTGCACAAAAAAAACGCCGCAAATTTTTCGCGGCGCTGTTGTTTTTTTTAATTACACTGCCAAGACAGTGTCTTCCCTACCATCAGAGGCACGACGACATCCTCACCAAAAGAAAAAGATTCTCTAATCTTTTGTTGTGTTCGATATAGAATGACATGATCCTTATTGCGTGGAAGACCATAAAAATCCGCCCCGAAATGACTGGCAAAACCCTCCAATTGATCCAGAGCATCCATTACTTCAAATGCTGTAGCATAAAACTCCATGGCATACGGGGCGCTATAACAGCCAGCACAACCACATTCTGCATACTTTTTATGCGATGCATGTGGCGCACTATCCGTTCCGAGAAAAAACTTTGCACTACCACTAACAGCGGCAGCTGCAACAGCATTGCGGTGCGCTTCAGCTTTTAGAATTGGCAGGCAATAATAATCCGGCTTAATCCCGCCAACAAGCAACTGATTACGATTAAACAGCATGTGTTGTGGCGTAATCGTTGCTACAACATTTTCTCGAGCATTCCACACAAAATCAACACCCTCGGATGTCGTAATGTGTTCCATGACAACCTTTAGATCTGGATGTTGTTGCACCAAGCGACGCAAATGTCGCTCAATAAACACCGCTTCGCGATCAAAAATATCAACATCTGGATCTGTAACTTCTGCATGAATACACAACACCATATCGTGCTGCGCCATTGCTTTAAATACAGCATCCATTGCTTCAATGTTTGTGACACCATTGCTTGAGTTTGTCGTTGCTCCTGCGGGATAGAGCTTACATGCATATACAATCCCAGAGCTTTTTGCATCCATAATATCCTGTGGCGTCGTGTGATCTGTGAGATACAGCGTCATTAATGGCTCAAAAGTGTCTTGTGCATCAGCATTGGGATTTCTCTTGATTTGACTAATGATTTTCTCTTTGTACTGCAAAGCATCGTCCGCTGTACGGATTGGTGGTGTAAGGTTTGGCATAACAATAGCCCTTCTAAATACCCGCGCCGTCGGTCCCAGAACATTTTTCATAGCAACTCCATCACGCAGATGTAGATGCATATCGTCAGGTCGCGTCATCGTAATTGCAACAACGTGACCATTATTATCTCTTTCTATTTTCATATTTTCTCTCCAAAAAGTTGATTGCCATATTGAATCAATGTCTGCGGATGGCGAAACCTCCCATCCACCACCGACAGCATCGCCGCCGAAGCGAAAAAGACAGAATCCACACCCACTGCGTGGTATGCATCAATGTCATCGGTTGTCATAATGCCACCACCGCCATTGATGGGCTTGGTAAAGCCTGCCTCACGCAACTCTTTAATCCATGCGAGCACCAGTGGTTTGATTGGCGCGCCGGAAAGACCACCACCGCCAAGGTGTGCCAGTGGTGAAGTTGGCGTTTTCCATATGTCAGCACCTTTTGAAAGATAGTCATATAGAATCGCATTGGAAACACAGATGGCATCACAGCGTGGATTGTCATTTAATACCATAACTGCTTCAATAGGCGCACTGGCCACACTAAACTTTGGCATACGTGGCACATCAGGAAGCACAGATGCAAATACCTCCAATGATTCTGCACTCTCTCCAATCATCACACAAGGATCGTGCTCTGTGTTGGGGCATGACTTATTGATTTGGATAAAAAATGGCGCATTAAACTCATGCTGTTTCGCTTTGAGCATATATGCCATTGCTCTCTCTTCATCAATACGTTGCTCTGCCGTGGGTGCCAAAGACATCACAGAAATACCAAATGGCTCTGTCAGTGCTTGCCATTTCCCCGTCGCAAGAAGCGCGCCCAGTCCCGGATTACTCAATCCAACGGCATTAAGCACCGCATGCCGGGCTTTATTGATACGGATACACCGTGCCAATGGCCAGCGCGCTCTAAAGCGCTTTGTCAGTGGCATGTTTCCCTTTCGCGGAAACAATGTCGCCGTTTTTGCAACAAGTGTCATCCCTTTCAACGAATATCCCGGCAGATACTGATGCCAATATTCTTTCTCACCGAAAAAACCCATTGTGCCTGCACCTGCAAGCACCGAGCCGTATTCTACATCGTGTAATTTCATTATATGTCTCCTCTTTCATGTTAAAAAACTAAAAAGATTGATGACATATCATCAATCTCCTCCTACAAAGGATGTTATCACACCCTCAGCAATAAAGCAATCTCTCCTTTTATATGACAAAAAA
>CAZMCZ010000022.1:0-11397 GCA_964565145.1 uncultured Pseudobdellovibrionaceae bacterium
AATGGAGCGGAGCGGAATTCCGTCACAACTGGTTTTTATGCAAACTAATTGATTAGTTGTGTGTATAAATTGTATCTTATCCAAACTTTTATTACAATTTTAGTATAGATAAAATTTTAGAGAAAACCGACCGATTGTTGCGACTACGCAACTATTCTCCAAAAACCCGCAAAGCATACTTACTTTACATTAAAGATTATATCATATTTTTCAAAATTTTCTAAAAGAAAAAATAAATAATAAAGATTATCATTTGTTCACAAATTGAAACTTCTCGCACTGAAAGCGCGGAAGATGTGTGCGCGGAGCGCGCACAGGCAGGCAAAAGGGCGCGCAAATGCGCGGTCGGCGCGAATCATATTTTGATTTTGGGGGAAAGAAAATTTTTTAATCATTGAATTCATAAGAAAATTCTTGATAGAGAACGACAGAGATGCCGTTTTTTTTCTGGGCCTTGACGAAGAAGCAATAATATGCTATACTTTTGTTGGCTTAGTAATCGGGCTTTTTCGGCTCGATGGCTACATTTCGAAAACCAAAACTGGAGGTGAAAGATGAAGTTCAAGAAAGCGCTGGTCTGGTCGTGTATCAGCAGAGAGCCACATCCGTCGCTCAACAAGAAAGAGCAGTCGATCGCGGGGGTCATGCCGCTCATTAAAGCTCTGTTCCCAGGAGTGAACGACTACTCCTTCACCGTCATCGACTTCAATCAGATGATGCTCCCTTACGTCATTCCTGCCCTCAAGAAGCAGTTCCCCAAGCTTGAATCTCTGCCTGCCAGCGAAATCAATGCTACGGAGATGGTGGAGGTGAATCAGTTCCTTTCGACGAGAGGGGACGAATGGATGTACAACTCTAATTGGGGGGTCGAGTTCAAGAAGCTCTTGGCCGCCACCTGAATCCGTTCCGGTCGTTCTCGTTTCATCAAGGGTTCCCCGTATAAAACTGCGAGTGGAGCCCTTTATTTTTTTTTAATTTTTTCTAAATTTTTCATAAAATACAATTGATTTGCTCCGCAAATTCATTTTTAATCGCCGCCAAAGAAAAACTTGAAATTGTCATCGGCGCGGCGGAGCGCACTTGGAAAAGTTGGTGGAAGCGTATCTTGACGGCGGTGTGCCGAAAGAAATTTATCTCAAAAAGAAAGACTCACTTTTGCGCGCCATCGCTTCTTTGAAAGAGAAAAAGAAAGATTTTAAGCATTCGGGAAATAATTGGGTCGAACCCCTGCGGGAGTGGATTTTAGATATGAAACAAGCCGATTTTTTGGCTTCATCTGATAATTTGAAACAAATTTCGGTTTTCGCCAAAAAAATCGGAACGAACCCCCGGGTTCGTGACAAATCCGCTCACCTCGCGCCCGCGCCCATCTTTGTTCACACCGCGCATTTGCGCGCCCTTTTGTTTTCCTGCGCGCCTTCGGTGCGCCGTCCGTCCGCGCTTTCAGCGTGAGAAGTTTCAATTTGTGATCCCACGGGGAATCGAACCCCGGTTACCAGGATGAGAACCTGGCGTCCTAGCCGCTAGACGATGGGACCGTATGGATTGTGATCTTAGTAATGTGGTGGCAATGTGTGCGGTGTCTTGTGTCGCTCCTTACATAGAAGTGATTATAGCAAATTTCCATGTTATTGCAAGCGGTTTTTTGTGCTTGATTTATTTGGTGAGGTGCGCTACTATGCAGACAACTATTCTTAGTGACTGCTCAATGGAAATTGCACCACAGATTATACAACTCGTTCAGCGCATCAAAGATGGGGAGGACATCAAAAAGCGTCTTATGCCACAGGAGGGGGATACGGTTATCGGCGTTGACCACATTGGCGCACAAATGGCGCATTTTTATGAGAAAATGCGCTATTCTGTGGATGATAAAGAAGAACACCTTCTGCGTCGCGGTGCGATTGAGCGTATGCTTAAACGCCGTGTCATGGAGTCTTTCCGCAAAGGACAGATTGCGACATTTCTCGTGCAGGAGTTAATTCGCGCCGGCTATCTCCCAAATCACAAGCTCCCTGAGCGTATTGTGCCTGATGTGGAGCGCATCATCCAAAAAAACCTTACCCTCTATAAACTTCTTGTCGGTCATAATGCGGAAATCTTGGGGACGTCACCACGTTTTACAAGAGTGATGTCACTTGCCGCTACCGAGATTGAGGAGTTTCTTTTTCCGCCGGTTTCTGCGCATGCCGCCGCCGATGCGCTGTATCTGAGTGTGCGCGATCGCATTGATGTCAAAGATGCGCCGGAGATGCACCATGACGAATTGTATACACAAATCTATATTGCCTCGTATCGAAGTTTATTGCACTACGATGAAGACAGTCTTTTTTATCGTTTGTGGATGCTGTATCAGCCAAAGTGGCATGCTTATGGTCCGGCAGACCCCGCTGTGCACGATCTGGCCGTTCATTTCAAAGCATTGGAGCAAGAAATCAACGCACAACTGCATCATCCGCTAAACTGGCGACTGATGCCGAAATTGCGTGATGATGCAATCTATTTTTCGCTGATCAAAGAATCAATTGAGCAAAAGCCCGCGCTCTGGCAGGGAGCGACACTTGATCTTGGCGCCATCAAAAAACACCTCTCAACACTGCTCTCACAAAAATATGCACAAGAAAAATCCTTAATCAAAAAAAGTGTTACGCGTGTTGTGATCTACATTCTCTTGACAAAGATTATCCTCGCTTTTATCTTGGAATTGCCATATGATCTCCTGGTGCATGGTGTGGTCAATCGCCTTGCCCTTGGTGTAAATATCGTTTTTCATCCGCTCTTGTTGTTGCTTGTCACACGCGTTGTGCGTTTGCCACGCAATGATTCCCGTAGACAGACAATCCAAAGTATCATTGCCATTATTTGCAACAAGCCTCTGCCACGCATCAGTGTGTGGATTGAACGCAAGAAAAATCTCTTTGGTATCATCCTTGCTCTGATGTATCTATTCTTCTTTGCTTTGATTTTTGGCGCTATTCTCTGGGTGTTGCGAGCATTGGCATTCAATCTCGTTTCCAGCGCGCTTTTTCTTCTCTTTTTGACACTGGTGAGTTATTTTGGTTTGCGTATTCGCAACCGTGCAAAACGATGGCGCGTCACACCGCAACAGACGACCGTGCGCGGTTTTGTCACGGATCTGTTGGTATTGCCGATTGTTCAGGCCGGGCAGTGGATCACAAAACGCTTTCAAAAAATCAATGTCATCGTTTTTTTCATGGATTTTGTTGTGGAGACGCCGTTTAAAATTCTTATTCAGATTTTTGATGGTTTTACGCACTATTTACGGGAAAAAAAGGAGGAAATGGAATAGCATTTGACAGATACTGCGCTCTCTGCTATACTCTCTGTATATCAATAAAGCTCATCCTAGCATGAGTTTTTTGTTTCATTATCTAGTGATAATGACGCATGACGTTAATAAAAAAATATGACACGAAAAATAACACCGGAAGGCTTGAAAAAGCTTAACGAAGAGCTTCACGAGCGTACAACGACACTACGACAGCGCATTGCCAGCGCCATCAAAGAAGCAAAGGATCAGGGCGATCTTTCAGAAAACGCTGAATACTCTGCAGCAAAAGAAGAGCAAGCAGAAAACGAACAGCGCATTTTGGAACTGGAAATGCTTTTGAAAAATGCCGAGGTCATCGCACACGATGATACTGTTGAGTGTGCGCAAATCGGTGATAAGGTGCAGGTGAAAGTGCGTGGCAAAGATTTGACATTTGAGATCGTGGGATCAAACGAAGCGGATCCGGCGCAGAATAAAATTTCCAATGAGTCACCGATTGGCGCGGCGCTTCTTGGGAGTATGAAAGGGGATAAAGTCGCCGTTTCCACACCATCTGGAGATGTGACTTATGAAATTATGGCCATTAAATAGATTGTTTGGGAAAAAGCGCCTCGCAGACATGAGGCGCTTTTGATTTTTAAGGAGAAGTCTAGTACACTAGAGGCATAAGATGATGATAACCGAGTGCATGGATACACCAATAAAAAATGAGTACGAAGAGCGCAAGCAGAAGCGCGCTCGCTTGGAAGAACAGGGCATTAATCCCTATCCGGCCGTCGCTAAACGCACACATACGATTCGTGCTCTTCATGATGCGTTTGAACAACTTGCAGAGAGTGCGCAAGAAGTTACCGTGAGCGGGCGTTTGCGTTCAAAGCGCACCCATGGGAACTTGTCCTTTGCGGATATAGAGGATGCGTCCGGTCGTATACAGATCGCTCTTAGCAAAAAAGAACTCTCAGATCCTGCATCGTATAAAACCTTTGTCAAATTGATTGATGTGAGTGACTTCGTGGAGGTAACGGGAACGCTTTTTACGACAAAAGCCGGGCAAAAGACTTTAAAAGCCACACAGTGGAAACTCCTCACGAAAGCTCTGCGCAACCTCCCGACAGAACACTACGGCTTGCAGGATGATGATGCACGTCTGCGTCAACGCTATATCGACCTCGCTCTCCAGAGAGAAACGCGTGAGCTTTTTGTGCGTCGTGCGATGTTTTGGCGCGTCATGCGTTCGTATATGGAAAAAGCCGGTTTTATCCATGTGGAGACGCCGACGCTGGAAGTGACTACCGGTGGCGCTGAGGCGCGTCCTTTTCGCACACATCATAATGATTTTGACCTTGATGTACACTTGCGGATTTCTATTGGAGAATTGTGGCAGAAGCGCTTGATGGTCGGCGGATTTGAAAAAACATATGAAATCGGACGCGCATATCGCAATGAGGGTTCCAGTCCAAATCATTTGCAGGAATTTACAAATATGGAGTTTTATTGGGCGTATGCACATTATCGTGATGGCATGAACTTTGTCATGGACCTATACCGCACACTGGCCACAGAAGTCTATGGTACGACACGTTTTAGCGCGAACGGACACACGTTTGATTTGGCTGATGAGTGGAAAGAAATTGATTACCGTGAAGAAGTCCTGGCACAAACGGGCATTGATGTTCTTCACACAACGCCGGATGCAATAAAAAAGAAATTAGATGATCTTGGCGTCAAACATGATGCAAAAAATAAAGAACGTTTAATTGATAATTTGTGGAAATACTGTCGCAAAAACATCGCCGGACCGGCCTTTTTGGTCGGACATCCGGTCTTTATCGCACCACTCTCAAAGCGCAAAGAAGATCAACCGCAACAAGTGGAAAAGTTTCAGCCCATTCTTGCCGGTGCGGAAGTCGGCAATGGTTATAGCGAGCTCAATGACCCCATTGATCAGCGGGAACGTTTTGAGGCGCAAAATAAATTGCTTCGCGATGGCGATGACGAGGCGATGATGCCGGATTGGGATTTTGTGGAAGCGCTTGAGTATGGTATGCCACCAACGTGTGGCTTTGGGATGGGAGAACGTCTTTTTGCGTTTTTTGAAGGGAAGCCACTGCGTGAGGTGACGCTCTTTCCTTTGATGCGACCAAAAGAGTAAGTGTGTTTTATCTTTAATTTTTTTATGATGAACAAGAAAAAAGTAATGGTGTTTGGGACATTTGATGGCATCCATGAGGGGCATCGCGATTTTTTGCGTCAGGCAAAACAGCAAGGCGATCATTTAATCGTTGTTGTATCGCGAGATTCCACCATTGCCAAAGTGTATGGCCGTACGCCAAAGCGTGATGAGATTGCACGTTTGAGTGATTTGTTGGCAGAAAATATCGCACAAGATATTGTCATGGGCCATGAGCGAGAAAATTATCGCGTCCTCAAAGAGCACCAGCCGGATATTGTGGTGCTTGGTTTTACGCAAAAAAAGTTTGTCGATAGTTTACACAAAAAAGCCCTAGAGCTTGGTCTTGATCATATGGATATCGTTTTTGCAGCACCACATAATCCCACAGAGTTTCCTCCCTCTGAGTTTACTGATGAGGAGATTTATATCCGTTAGTGTGTTTTCTTTACAAACCTCCTTCGTTATGCTATGATTGAGTGATTATTAAAGGAGATGTTATGCTTGTTGATGATGTGACAATTGAGGTGAAAGCGGGACGTGGTGGCGATGGCGTTGTGCGTTTTACGAAACTTATGAGCTCACAAGGCCCAACGGGGGGCAATGGTGGTCATGGTGGAAGTGTTTATATTGAGGGCGTGTCCGATCTCGGTGCACTTAAGCCGTTTCGCAATAAAAAATCGGTCAAAGCGCAGAAGGGGACTGACGGTGCGCAAAATAATTGTCACGGCAGTGCCGGGGAGGATGTTGTCATTCCTGTGCCCGTTGGTACCGTAGCAACGGATTGTACGCGCGACCGTGTGTATGACATCACGCATGTGGGACAAAAAGAGCTTGTTGCAAAAGGTGGTAATGGTGGTTTTGGCAATGCGCACTTCAAATCAAGCCGTAACACAACACCCCTGCGCGCAAATGCCGGAAAGCGGGGCGACGAAATCACATTGCATCTTGCGCTGAAATTGATTGCCGATATTGGATTTGTCGGATTGCCGAATGTCGGGAAATCCAGTTTGCTTAACGCCCTTACCAATGCATCAAGCAAGGTTGCAAATTATCAGTTTACAACATTGGAGCCACATCTGGGCGTGTATTACAATCTCATCCTGGCCGATATTCCTGGTCTGATTGAGGGAGCGGCTACCGGTAGGGGATTGGGTCATAAGTTTTTGCGTCATGTTGAGCGGACGAAGGCCCTTTTTCATTTTATTGCCGCCGACAGTGAGCATCCGGCCAAGGACTATGATATTATTCGTCATGAGCTTGCGTCATTTAATACGGCGATGAACCAAAAAGAAGAGTGGATTATTATCAGCAAAAGTGATCTGGTATCTGCTGAGCGCCTAGCTGATATTACAGCGCAATTACAGCAAAAAAATCCACGCGTTCTCACGCTTTCACTTTTGGAGGATGGTGGCAGTGATGCCGTGAAAAAAACGCTTGCACAGTTATCCGATCTTAAATAAATCTATGCTTACACCATATAGAAGACATCTCATCCTGTTATTCGTTGTTGGTTTTACATGGGGATACGTTGTAAAATCCATTGTCGGTACGTATCGCTATATCGGATGGGATGATCCGCAAATCATCACACCGTACAAAAAAATAAACCTCAACACGCTCTCTCCGACACCACAAAAATCAATCGCGCACCCGCCGGCGCAAAATCAATAATGCAATTAGTAACAATATTATATGTCACAGAATAATCACCATCATACACATCACTGTGCAACGCACAAAAAAATCAAAAATCTCACAGCGCTCTCTATCGTGCTTGCCGGTTTTGCCGTTGGCTCCATATTTGTTGACGTTGCGGGATTGATGGCACAACGAGGATTTTCCGCAAAGGCCGTTGATGATGCACAGGTCCTTGTGTATGATGATGCCACATGGGTGCGTTACGATGAGCCGCGCGTTATCGTTGACGTTGTGCATTCTGATTCTTGCGGTGAGCCATGCGCCATTACCAATGATCTCCTTTTGCAATTGCGACGCTTTATCCCGACACTGGAGGCGCATGACATCAATCTTTCCACACCACAAGGAGCGCAGTATCAAAAGGACCATGTCATCACGACACTTCCGGCGTTTCTTTTTGACAAGAGTGTTGCGCAAACGGCTTTTTATAAGGAGGCCAACACACTCTTTGAGCAACGTGAGGATGGAGGTTATGCCTTATCTCTTTCTGCGCTTGAGCTCCCGACAACAACGCTTGACAACAAGGAGAGCGAGTAGTGAAACACCGCCTTTCATAAAAAAAGATTTTGTGCAATAATAAAGTTATGCAGATGTATAGAAAAGTTGCGTATGAGAGATTATTGTATGCTGTTGTGGCAGGTGTTTTTGTGTTTTGTTTCTTTTTGGTTTCTCCGGCAGATGCGCAAATTGAGATGTTGGGACCAATTGATACAAATAGTCAGCAAGGGTCTTCCAAGCATAGCAAAGATGATGACGACTCCGTTAATCTTGCAAAGAGTAAATACACGCCAACAAATCTGACGGCGCAGGCACGTGGTGAAAACCTCGTAGAATTGCACTGGAAGGATCACGCAAAAAAAGAAGACGGCTACACGATTGAGCGACGCAGTAATCACATCGGATGGCATAATGTCGGCTATACGGGAAAAAATAGCGAAAGTTATGTCGACCATACCGTTGTATCAGGGACAACGTATACCTATCGTGTGGCGGCATTTGACAACAAGCGTCAAACGGCCTGGTCAAAAAGTGTCACCGTCAAGACACCGGGTCTCTCTCCGGCACAAAAGATTGCCAGAGCAAAACAACAAGCCGCCGAAGAGGAAAAGAAAAAATTAGAGAAAGAATTTGATACCGTTTTAAAAACAACCGTAGAAAAAGAAGTGGAAAAAACACGCAAAGAAATTCTTTCTGCCGTACCGGATCAACACTGCACATTGGCACAGGTGCCCGCAACGGAAGTTGATCGTGCATTTCGTTTGCGTTGTAAACAATTAACCGGTGAAGATCATTTTGTTGGAGACACAAATCTGAAAGAATCTTTTTGGGATGCTTTTTTGCATAACACAAAGATGCGGTTAGCGATTTTGTTTATTATCTTTTTTATCATTTTGAATAATGTCATATGGCATATTACACATAAGACGGTAAAAAACAGAATGCGCGGAGAGTTTTAATCAGTATGCCATCCTAGCTCAGCTGGTAGAGCAACGCACTCGTAACGCGTAGGTCATCGGTTCGATTCCGATGGATGGCTCATAGAGTATTATGAAAACACAAGACACGGCACTGGATATTCCGGCATTATCAAAGACACTCCTGCATTTGCAGGACTCTCTTTGATGTTGCAACAATGCAAAAGCGTTGTCGCGTCATTGATCAGATCATGCAGGAAGAAGGGTTTTGGGATCAGCCACAAAAAGCATCACAATTGCAAAAAGAACGCGAAGCATTGTCTACGACGATACAGACGATGGAGGATTTGGAAGCCAGTATCAGTGACCTCATAGAATTAGATGCCCTGAGCAATCATCCTGAAGAGCGACAACAATTGCTGAAAGAATACAACAAAATAAAAGCGCGCCTTGACACATTGGAGGATCGAGCATTGTTTTGCGAACCCTATGATCAGCGTGATGCAATCATTACGATTCGTGCCGGCGCCGGTGGTACTGACGCACAAGATTGGAGTGCACTGCTTGCAAAGATGTATATGCATTGGGCGCAAGCACACCACTATAAAAGTGTGATTATGCAACAAGTTGCCGGAGCGGAAGCCGGCATAAAAAGCATGACGATAGAAATACGTGGCGAAGGTGCCTATGGATGGCTTCGTGGCGAACGAGGCATTCACCGTCTGGTGCGTCTTTCACCATTTAATGCCGACCATCTCAGACAAACATCATTTGCCGAGGTTGAGGTTTTGCCCATTGTCCCGGACGTGCCACAGGAAGTGCTCTCACCAGAGGATCTCAAGATTGACACATTTCGTTCTTCCGGCGCCGGCGGACAAAGTGTCAATACGACAGATAGCGCTGTGCGTATCACGCATCGCAAAAGCGGTATTGTTGTCACATGTCAGAACGAACGCTCTCAGCGTCAAAACAAGGAGATGGCATTGAAAATTTTAGCGGCAAAACTTTATCAACGGCATCGTGAAGAGCAAGAACAAAAGACAGCGGCATTGCGTGGAGAGAGAAAAAAAGCGGAGTGGGGAAGTCAAATCCGTTCGTACGTTATGCATCCGTATAAAATGGTGAAGGATCATCGCACGCAGTATCAAACCTCAGATGTGGAAGGGGTGCTTTCCGGTGATTTAGAGGCTTTTATGCTGGCGTATCTGCGGTGGAATCTTAATACATAGGACATTATTTTTTCACAGCATATTCTATGCTATAATAGAAAGAAACATATATACATTATGGCTCTTATTGAATTTCACAATGTCGAAAAAATTTATCCCGGTGATTTTGTCGCACTGAGAGATGTGACATGCGCTATTGATCGTGGAGAATTTGTCTCCCTTATCGGTTCGTCCGGTGCGGGGAAGTCTACGTTTCTCAAAATGATTTATGCTGAAGAATATCCTACCTCCGGTAAAGTGCTTTTTGGAGGCAAGGATGTTGCAAAAATACAACGACGTCTTTTGCCGTTTTATCGTCGGAATTTTGGTACCGTTTTCCAGGATACGAAATTGCTTGAATATAAAACCATTTTTGAAAACGTTGCCTATACACTTGAAGTGCAGGGAGCGGGGGACGATCAAATCAATGAAGAAGTCCCCAAACTTTTGGATATCGTGGGATTGTCTCAACAAATGGAAAAATATCCTCACCAGGTCAGTGGCGGAGAGGCCCAGCGCGCAGCGCTTGCACGCGCACTCATCCATCGTCCGCGCGTGCTCATCGCTGATGAGCCAACGGGCAATCTTGACCCTGATGCAACGCAGGACATTATTCGTCTTTTACAAAAAATCAATGAATTTGGTACGACGGTTATTCTTGCGACACATGATAATACGATCATTGATCATCTCAAAAAAAGAGTTATCGTTATCAATAATCACACTATTGTCCGTGATTTGGATGAAAATGATTTACACTAAATAATTTTTTATGTTTCAGTCAATTAAACTCATTCGTGTCATCAAAGAAGGATTTGTGAATTTTTATCGTGATAAGTGGCTTACAATTGCGACAATTACTATTATTACGCTCACGCTTTATCTTATCGGTGCTACGTTTTTCCTCTGGGTTGGTGTTTCCCAAACAATTGCCGTGATTGAGAAGCGGATTAATGTCAGTGTTTATTTTGACTATGATGTGCCTGAGGATCGCATCAAAAAGATAGAGCGCGACATCCGCGAGCACAACACAAGAGAAATAAAAGATATTCGCTACGTGTCACAAGAAGAGGCTCTCAAAAAATTCAAAGAAGAAGAAAAAGATAATGAAGATATCCAAAAAGCATTAGAAGTCATTGGTGAAAATCCACTACCACCGTCGCTTGTCATTACGGCAAATCACATCAAAGATTATGATGTGATTGATGCCTTTTTTAAGAAAAAATACGGCGACTTAATTTTAAGTACAAATTTCGAAAAAAACAAAGAGGTAATCGAGCAAATCCAACAACGGATTACTTTTACACGCAATGCGACATTTTTCCTTAGTATTTTATTTATCGCGATTGCCGTCTTGGTGACATTTAACACCATCCGTATGAGCATTTATGCACATCGCAAAGAATTTGAAGTTATGCGTCTTGTCGGTGCATCCAATCTCTACGTAAAAATTCCCGTCATTACAGAAGGTATTCTCTATGGCATCATCAGCGCACTTGTTGCCGTTCTTTTTCTCATTGTTACGATCTACGCTATTGATCCCTTTGCGCAGAAAACACTCTCTGACGCTAACATCTTTTCATTCTATCGCAAGAGCATTGCATTGATGGG
>CAZMCZ010000023.1:0-11373 GCA_964565145.1 uncultured Pseudobdellovibrionaceae bacterium
CAACAACAATCGTCTTGTCCATTGCATCTGAAACAACATATCCCCGCATCTTCTTATGAATTTTTTCTTGTGTCATACGTTTTCTATAATCTGCTATGAATTATTTTTTTGCAACAACGTCTTGGTCTGTGCAAGTTCTTTTTTCAACGTTGCAATCACATGTGTTTTTTTCGTGCCACCAGACCGCAGTGCAAAACGCTCCTTTGCAATTTTTTCTGTGAGTTCTTGCATATGAGAGCGCAATTCCTCGGGTGACTTTGTCGTTAATTCATTCAATTTCATACTAGTGTTTTGTTATAAACTTCGTCTTAATCCCAAATTTATTTCCCGCAAGACGACACGCTTCTCGCGCCACGGACTCATCAACACCATCAATCTCAAAAATAATACGCCCCGGACGAACCTTTGCAACATAATAATCCACTGCACCTTTTCCTTTTCCCATTGGTGTTTCATCACCGGTTTTGGTCATGGGATAATCAGGGAAAATGCGAATCCAATACTTTCCACTGCGTTGCATGTGGCGTGTAATCGTCCGTCGTGCAGCTTCAATTTGTCGCGCCGTAATCAAACCACCCTCTGCCGCTTTGAGTCCATAGCTACCAAAGGCAACCGTAATACCACGTGTTGCAACAGCAGCATTGCGTGGATGCTTTCCGCGGAACATTTTTCTGTGTTTTACTTTTCGTGGCATTAACATAAACCTTTTCTCTATCTAAAAATTATTTACTTTTCTCACCAAATTTCTCCCCCTTATAAATCCATACCTTAACACCGATCGCTCCATAGGTCGTGCGAGCAACATCACGCGCAAAATCTATATCGGCACGAAGGGTATGTAGTGGAATTCGTCCATCGGCAAGCCATTCTACACGACTCATTTCTGCGCCATTCAAACGTCCTGAAACCTGTACTTTGATGCCTTTGACGATGCGACTCTTCTGTGCTTGTTCCAATGTCGACTTGAGGACACGACGAAACGGCATCCGTTTTTCCAACTGTTCGGCAACTTGTTGTGCAACGAGCGCTGCGCTTTCCTCCGGATTGCGAATTTCCACAACATCCACCGTAATTGCATTTTTCTTTCCCGGGAAAATCTCTTCTTTGATAAACCGTGAAACATCTTCGATACCACTACCACCGCGCCCAATGATGACGCCGGGACGTGCTGTTTTTATAATTACTTTGACATTGTGTGCATTACGCTCAACTTCCACATCGGCAATTGCCGCATGGCGATACTTTTTCATCAAAAGACGTCGCAACATCACATCTTGCTCCAAATATTGCTTGTATTTTTTGTCACCGACAAACCAGCGCGAGCGCCATGTCGTCGTGATTCCTATGCGTAAGCTTTTTGGATTTACTTTCTGTCCCATGTGTCTTCTTTAATACAATTTATTGTTTCTTACCGCCGATGAGTTTTTCTTGCAATGTTGCAAGTTCTTCCCATTGTCCTTGCGCTGCAAGTTTTGCTTGCTGTGCCCATGATGCGGGATCATGAACGCCTTTGACATCTGCGATTGCATCCTTTATTTTTTTCTGCGATGCTTGCTCCAAATCTTTAAAGCGTTTAATCCCCGCGTCCGAAAGCGCGGTGGCGATTTTTGGACCGATACCTTCAATCTTTGTCAAATCATCTTTTTTGCTCTGTGATGCTTTTTTTACGCTCTTCTTTGTGGCTTTCTTTGTTGCTGTCTTTGGTGTGTCTGTCGTCTCTTGCGCTGTTGTAAGAATAACGGTAATGCGTGATGTCCTTTTGAGGATTTTTGATGCACGCCCATACGCACGCGGTCGCCAACGCTTCATCGTCGGACCTGCGCCGACATGCACTTCTGCAATGATTAAATCCGCTTCTTTCAATTGAAAATTATTCAAAGCATTTGCCTGTGCGCTACGCACAAGTTTTGCAAGTGGAGCGGCCACATGTCGCAAATCATAATCCAACATCGCCAATGCTTCTCTAACGGCCTTACCGCGCACCGTCCTTGCTACGAGTTGCGCCTTTCGTGGAGAAACTCTGAGATTATTCAATTTTGCCTTTACTTTTATCATAGTGATATCAATACGTAATATGTTCTAAGCTATTTAGCGTTTCTCTCCAGTTCTTTCTGGATTTTTCCACCATGTCGGATAAACGTCCGCGTCGGTGCAAATTCTCCCAATTTATGTCCCACCATTTCATCAGTGATATACACCTCAACAAATTTGCGACCGTTGTGTACACCAAATGTAAAACCGATCATCTCTGGCGTAATGGTACACGCACGTGACCATGTATTAATGGTGCCTGTGTCCGCCGGCTTCTTTCCTTCAATTTTTTTGACCAAACGTTCATCAACATATGGTCCTTTTTTTAGCGATCGACTCATGATTTCTTAAATTAGATTTCTCTTATTATAAAGACCCTCTGTAAGTGATCTCAGGTGTATAACTTTTTTTCAAAAACGTTAGACAACTGAAATCACTTCTTCGCGTCTTACTATTTACGCTTTGCTTTATGTCGCGATTTAATGATAAAACGATCACTCGCCTTACCCTTTTTGCGCGTTCGCACGCCAAGTGCCGGACGTCCCCATGGAGTTTTGGGATATTTCATACCAACACCCTGTTTCCCCTCACCTCCACCATGTGGATGATCTACCGGGTTCATTGCGCTTCCGCGTACTGCCGGACGCTTCCCCATATGCCGTGCTCGTCCCGCCTTGCCGATACGCACGGTATTATGCTCAAAGTTACTGATACGTCCAATTGTCGCATAACAATTCGCATTAATCAAGCGAACCTCTCCCGATGGCATGCGCACATGCGCATAACCTTCATCAATACCCATAATCGTTGCCGCACTGCCCGCGCTACGGATGATCTGCCCACCTTTATTTGGTGTTAATTCTATATTGGAAATTTCCGTCCCGGAAGGAATGTGTGCGATACGTGTGCGATTACCCTCCTCAATTGGTGTTTCTTCACCGGCAATGATTTTGTCACCTTTTCGCATGCCCTGTGTTGCCAAAACATATCGTTTTTCCCCATCGGCATAGTGCACAAGAGCAATCAATGCGCTACGATTTGGGTCGCGCTCAATTTCCGCAATCGTCCCCGTAATGCCAAACTTATCCTGCATAAAATCAACATGACGATACAGACGCTTCACACGTCCTCCGCGATGTCGTACAGAGATTTTTCCATTACCGCGCCCGGCTTTGTAATTCAACATACTCGTCAAAGATTTCTCCGACGTTGTGCGCGTGATCTGATCGGGCTTCACAAGTGACATGTTGCGACGCGCCGCGGTATTCCTTTTGTATACTTTAATTGCCATAGTTTTGGTTATGCTGTTTCAAATAATGCGATTGATTCACCATCGGCAACACGGACGATAGCTTTTTTGCCGACTTTTTGATAGCCACGATTATATTTCACCGTACGACGCTTCTTGGGAATTTTAGTCATTTGAATTGCCGTTACATGGACATCATATTCTTGCTCAATAGCTCGTTTTACGGCACGTTTTGTCGCTGATGTTTGGACGACGAAAACGTATTGTCCCTGCGTTGCCAGCGCATGTGATTTTTCCGTAACATGCGGTCCGACAAGAACGCTCAATACACTACTTGCCGTTGTTGCCGGTGCTGATGTGGCGGTTTCTTTTTTCTCTTCTTGCGCCTCTTGTGGCGCATCATCGCGCACGCTCTCATCAATTGTTTCTTTGACAACGTTTTTCTCGCGTTCTTTCGTTTTCTTTCCAAAAAGTCCCATGATCGTTATTTAGTAAATTGATTTTGCAAGCCCTCAATCCCCGCCGTTGATAATACAACGTATTCCGTATTCAAAAGGTCATAGACGTTAAATTTTTCCACTTCCATCGCTCTGGTTTTTGGGATGTTGCGCACAGCAAGAAATGTCGTGCGTTCTTTGTCGCCAAGTCCAATCATCGCTGATGATGGCAACACACCCACACGTGTAAGAAATGTCGCAATCGTCTTTGTCTTTGTCTCTGGAAGTGTCAGCGTTTCTGTGACAATCACTTTACCGGAGCGTGCTTTTTCAGATAGTGCAATGAGCAATGCCTTGCGTCGCATTTTTGTGTTGATGTTTTTTGAAAAATTTCTATTCTTGCGTGGACCAAAAATAATACCACCACCGCGCCAAATCGGATT
This sequence comes from uncultured Pseudobdellovibrionaceae bacterium, assembly GCA_964565145.1. GTDB lineage: Bacteria > Patescibacteriota > Minisyncoccia > Moranbacterales > JALWEZ01. The sequence continues at coordinate 4,161 of CAZMCZ010000023.1, forward strand.
ACGAATTGATCCTGTGCGTGCATTACCCGTGCCTTTTTGCTTCCATGGTTTGCGTCCTCCACCGCGGATTTCACTACGTACTTTCGTATGCGCGCTACCATGCCGACGATTTGCTCCTTGTGCGACATAGACCTGATGCAGTAGCGTCGGATTTTTTGGTTGCGCAAAAAGCTCCTCCGGAAGCTCAATGCTTCCTGTCTTCTTTCCTTCGTAATTGTAGAGGTCTACCGTTGTCATATATTTATAGCGAGATTATGAAATGCTTACAAGTTCCACGATGCGTCCGGCAACGCCCGGCACAGAACCTTTTACTGCAATAATGTTTGTTTCCGGGTCAACTGATACGATTGTCAATGATTGATTTGTTGCGCGTTGTCCACCATCACGACCTGCCATGCGCTTTCCTTTGATCACGTGTTGCGGATAAGCAGACCCGATGGATCCACCACGGCGTAACTCATGACGATGACCATGCGACGCAGGACCGCCTTTGAAATGATGTCGTTTGACAACACCTTGGAACCCCTTTGCTTTGGTCTTTGCGCTTACAGAAACGCGCTCTCCGGGAGAAAAAACCTCTACGGTAATCTCGTCGCCAAGTGTATACTCTGCAGTGTCGTCGACGCGAAATTCACGAGAAATCTTCTTTTTTGCGGTTTTGGCGGTGTCAACACAAATAGCATTGTAGCCATCGCGCTCCAGCGTACAAATCTTTGAGACGGTATTTGGTGCAACCTCTACAAGTGTGACATTCTGTGCGCCGGATTCGTCGTAGATTGTTGTCATGCCTAATTTTTTTCCAAGTGCAAATTTCATTGCGGTATGTTTTATAAATTTCTAAATCGATGTACTCCAACAAAAAAACCTCTCGCATATCGAGCAAAGGTTCTTATACTGACTTCTGCTTATTATAGCCGAAGGATTTACTTTGTCAAGTGCCCACACAACAGTTATGAACAGTTTATCCAAGTATAATTCTTTACTCGCTACGTATCCATGTACGATGGACGATAACGAAATATTTTTAAGTGCTACATCTTTACCTCAATATCCACACCGGCCGGCAGATTGAGATCTGTGAGATCGGCAATCGTCTTTGGTGTCGGATTGAGAATATCAATAAGACGTTTGTGTGTACGCATCTCAAATTGCTCACGTGCATCTTTGTAAACAAATGTTGATTTGTTTACCGTTACCTTCTTGATATGCGTTGGAAGCGGTACGGGACCGACGACCTCTGCGCCACTACGCTCAGCGGTTTCTACGATTTGCGCGGTAGATTTATCAAGAACTTTGTGATCGTATGCTTTGATTTTGATACGGACACGCGTCTTCGCGTCTTCTTTGTTCGCCATGGCGAATTTTCTATGGGTAAATTACACTCTCTTGCATCTCATGTGATAACACATGATTTGTTCATAAGAGAAGGAAAGGTGCGAACAATCATTCGCGACCTTTCACTTCTGTCATCAACAAGATTATTTAACAATCTTTGTGACCACACCGGCACCAACGGTACGTCCACCTTCACGAATAGCGAAGCGCATACCGTCTTCCATTGCGACGTCTGCTCCAAGTTTGACGGTAATCGTTACCGTGTCACCGGGCATAACCATCTCCGTGCCTTCCGGTAGAATCACTTCACCGGTCACATCTGTTGTACGGATATAGAACTGTGGTTTATATCCTTTGAAAAATGGTGTGTGTCGTCCGCCTTCATCCTTAGTAAGGATATAGACTTCCGCTTCAAATTCACTATGTGGTGTGATTGATCCCGGCTTTGCAAGAACCTGTCCACGTTCAACATCTTCCTTTTTTGTACCACGAAGGAGGATGCCGGCGTTGTCTCCCGCTTCACCATGATCGAGATTTTTATTGAACATCTCGATACCGGTTACCGTTGTTTTTTGTAAGTCACGCAAACCAACGATTTCCACTTCATCATTGATGTTGACTTGACCACGCTCAATACGTCCCGTAACAACTGTTCCGCGACCTTCGATAGAGAAAATGTCCTCAATTGGCATGAGAAAGTCTTTGTCTGTATCACGCTCCGGTGTCGGAATTTTTTCATCAAGGGCATCTACGAGGTCAAGGATTGGCTTTGCATCTGCATCACCGGCGCTTGCTGTCTCAAGAGCTTTGAGTGCGCTTCCCTTGATAACGGCTGCATTATCACCATCAAACTCATATTTGCTCAGCAATTCACGTACTTCCGCTTCAACGAGCTCAATCAAGTCTGGATCATCAACCATATCAACTTTGTTGATGAAAACGACAATCTCAGGAACACCAACCTGCTTTGCAAGGAGGATATGCTCACGTGTCTGTGGCATTGGTCCGTCAGTTGCGCTCACAACAAGGATTGCGCCGTCCATCTGTGCCGCACCGGTGATCATGTTTTTGATATAGTCAGCATGTCCGGGACAGTCAACGTGTGCATAGTGACGCTTGTCAGAGTTATACTCACAATGTGCTGTTGCAATGGTGATACCACGCTCTTTCTCTTCCGGCGCGTTATCGATATCATCAACCTTTTTTTCTTCTGCAAGTCCCTTCAAAGAAAGTACGTGCAAGAGAGCTGCGGTTGTTGTTGTCTTACCATGATCAACGTGACCAATGGTTCCCACATTGACATGTGGTTTACTGCGATCAAAATCTTCTGCCATATTTTTATGATGCTCCTCATGCAATTATCCACACATGAGTGCAAAAAATATTAAATTATTTATTACTTATAAGACCTTGTGCGAAGATAAGAATTCGTACGTTTGCGCGTGCTTAAAAAAACACACCAAGCGAGCAAATCCTCTTCCCGTCACAAAAGAAATCATAAAATCATTATAAATGATTCTCGTATTCTTTGCAAGTCTTAATAATGTATATCTAATGTATCATAGTTGTATAATTTGTCAAGTATTTTTTGCATCACTGTCAGGCAAAAAAATCTTTCACACCAAAACCACTATCCCCTACACAATATCATCAACATGGTGACACAAGCACGGTGCTTTCTGCGATGAATTTTTTTAACAGAGTTTCAAATATGGTCCCCGTATTCTCTCCACGTCTACGAATACTACAATGATGCACAAAATCTCATGACCGTAAACCCCGCGCCCCTACGCACCCTCATCAAACGTATTGCATTGACTAAAGTCCCCCGTTTCATAACCGCGCGTAAACCACTCCTTACGCTCTTTGCTGGAGCCATGCGTCCACGTTTCGGGATTGATATGTCCTTGTGTTTTTTTCTGGATGCGATCATCGCCCACCGCCTCTGCCGCATCCATCGCTTCAATGATTTCGCCTTTTTCAAAGACATTTTTGTCACGAAGTGTATGCGCCCAGAGTCCTGCAAAACAATCCGCTTGCAATTCTTGCTTGATTGAAAGCTCGTTAGCATTCCCGACCACGTGAGCTTGTTTTGCACGTACCTGATCCATGATACCCAGACGTTTTTGTGCGTGATGCCCCATCTCATGCGCGATGACATAGGCCTGCGCAACATCTCCACCGCGGGCACCGAATTGATCGCGCAGTGCATCAAAAAACGTCTCATCGAGATAAATCGTTTCATCCAACGGACAATAATGTGGTCCCATGGCGCTTGACGCACCTCCGCATGCAGAATCTGTATACCCGCGAAAAAGCACCAACGTCGGCGCACGATACGGACTCTTTTGCGTACGCGCAATATCACGCCAAAACACATTACCGGAACCGACAACCTGCGAAACAAAAACTTCATACGCATCTTCCCCCTGATATTCTGCGGGTTGGGCTTGTTGCTGTGTCGTAGGCGTTGTCTGTTCCAGGGCGTGCATTACCTCAACCGCTTGTTCCCCGGTGCCAAAGTATGCCACGGCAAGGACGATGGTGAGACCCACCAGTCCAATGCCTCCCGTCGCGACCGTCATCCCGCGACGATCATCGACCTTGCCACGCGCTTTAATTTTGTTCCACTGTGCCATTATTGTTTTTTATGAAATAAATCTTTTAATCGTTGCGTGTGTTGTGCTGTCCATCCAACGGGATCTGTCAACATCACCCATCCGTCAATGTAACTCTCCGGTGAAAAATTATGTCCATGTCCCAATGGCGTATTTTCTACCGACGCCGTAATGTCAAAAAAGACCTGAAAAAAAGTAATCAATGGATACCAGTGCAAAAACGGTGACACATCCGGTCCGCGACGCCCCTGAAGCCATGCGGGCTCATGAAAAAGCATCGTGGGAGAAAACTGCACCAAGGGGTCTGACGCGTACTGAATGTAAATAATCCGCATCCGACGCATTGGCTTGGTATAAATTGGTGTAACATCTTTTTGCCCGATAAAGCGAATAAATGTGCCATCTTCATACAGAGGAAGCCATGCCGGTGATGTGTCACGACGCTGTTTTACGATTGCGCGATGCAACGGATTAAGAAACGGCGGTCCGGCCCAAAGTGCGCCATGTGGCGGGTCAAACATGACCTTGTGCAATGGCGCTGATTGCTCGGACCCCAACGACCCCAAACTCACGCCAAAAAGATAGAGCTTTGGTCGTGTATCCTTTGGCAATGTCGTCCAATAATCATAAATGACGTCAAAAACCGCTTCTGCCGATTCTTGCGAACGATCCGGATAGAAAAAAATCGTTGACTGACTTGAGAGATAAGAATACTGTACCGCCACCTGCGCCGTATCACCGTTATGGATGTATTCCAGTGTGTCAGCGGCCAATGGATCCACCCACCCCGTGCCTGTCGGATTGATGATGACCAACACCGAACGATCAAAGGCATGGATGCGTTTGAGCTCTGCCAATGCAAGTTCCGCGCGTTCGTGTGGAGTCGGACGCGATGTCAATCCGACATACACGCGCAACGGCTCCTGTGCCGGTTGCTGTGAAAACGCCGTAATGTCTTTTGCCGATGGTCCTTTTGTGATAAAATTTTTGCCCGTACGCCCCAGCGTATCCCATGCAATAAGCGATGTCGGGGAACCTGTTTTCTGCGGATCGTGTGGTGTGACGATGGTGTCATCTGTTGTGAGATTATCTTTTGCCGCTTGTGTGTCTATGCGCTTGTACATCTTGTGAATAATCACATCATTTACAAAGATGCTCACAAAGATCATCGCCAAGACAAATCCTATAAACAATGCAATGCGCCGTGGAATAATGCGATAAACCATGCGCATCACAAAACGAAAAAACAGACGAACCAATGCGCCAATCATAAAAAAGACACTCATCACAAAAAGTGCGATAAGGATAATCACGATGGGTGCGCCGTGCTCTTTACTCACGGGCTGACCCATGGCAATAAGAATGGAATTCTGCCACATCAGCCAATGCGTCAAAGCATAAATCATCATTAAAACACCAGAAACAGCCAACACAACCACGCCACCACGACGCCACCACGCCGGGACATTCGGAAGTTCAAGATATTGCCATAGCGCAACAAAAAGTCGTCCCACCATATAGCCGACAACAGCTACGACACCGGCAAATATTCCTTGACGAATCTCTGCGCGCGGAAGAAGTGATGGCGTCAATGACATTGCAAAAAAAGCAGCCGCAAAAAACAATCCTACGACAGAATACGTGGGGAAAAAACGCTTACCATATCTATATAGAGCCATCATGCTACTTTATCAATCACAAAAAAATGATTACTGATGCAATGTCAGCGTAATGATTTTTTCCATGCCAAATCGCTGTTCATCAAAAATTTTTATACGTGTCGGCACAATCACATAAAACCACGACAAGACCGCCTCCTCCGACCAATCGCTATGCCACCGCACGGCCTCTTTCATCCATTGATATGTTTTTTGATAGGACCGTAGTGCCGTCACCATATTTTGTTCTGATGCTTGCGTACACGTCCCGGAGATTTGCAGACCTTGTTTTTTGTCTTGTGGCTCCTGATGCGAATCAAAAATCGTCAAAGCAACAGCGGGATTTGCAACGATATTTTTGCCGTGTTCCGTTGTCGGCGGTGTCAAAATATAAAACGTCAAATTCTCCGTAAACGTAAACGCACATGTGGCATTGTGTGGGATGACGACGCCACCACGCTCAGAAATCGTCGCCAAAGACAACAATCGTCCTTGTTGCAAAATCTCCTCAATGCTTTCATTGATACGCGCGTCATCATACTGATGATGTTGCCACGTTGTCGTCAATGTCGTCATACGATTATATTATGATCAATCCCCCTACTTGCACTATATCACGCAGACTTTTTGTATGCAATGAGGAGCGCTTCCTTTTGTGTGCGTTTTAACTTTTTGATACGCCACTCTTCTCGCATGGCATCGGAGCGATTATCAAATGGCGCCCGATAGACAAGGCGTACCGGCCGACGCGCTCGCGTATACTTTGCACCGTTGTCTGCTGTGTGCTGTCGCGCACTCTTTGGCGAACTGTCCACGCCATTGTGCTCGTCAACACGCCGAGCAACGTCTGTCGTGATCCCGGTATAAAGTGTCCCATCAACGCACCGCACCATATACACAAAATAAAGCGTATTCATAATCTTACTGTAAAAACCGTTCTCCTTTGCTCCCGCGCTCCGCACACCACACGGCATCAAAGAGTGTCAATAAAGACACAAAACACATCAGCAGATAAACCCTCCTTATAACGCACGTATTATTTCCAAGGCAAACTCTTCTGCTGCCACCGGGCCACTTCCTGTGATAAATGTTCCATCCTTGACGACATGTGCCTCAACAAAGTGCGCGCCATAGCGTTCACACAAGGCAGACAATGCGCCATCTGCGTTCCATCCTGTACACTTTTTATCTTTGAGAATACCCCACGTTACCAATAGTCGTGGCGCAGCGCAAAGAGCAGCAACGATCTTGTGTTGTTCTGCAAACGCTTGCGCTAATTGTCTTGCATCGGCATTTTCCATAAAATCCAAACTACCGTTTCCGCCGACAAACACAATGCCATCAAAGCGCTCTGCACGGTAGTGTTCCAATGTTTTGTGATGCTGGACGCGGTAACCAAACCGCCCAATGGACACGCGTTCTGATGACGTCGTTGTGACATCTATATTTTCTTGCTCACAAAAAGCCCGTGGCACGATGTATTCACTATCACGAAAATCCTTTGGCGCGAGGACAAAGAGAAGATGCGTTGTTTGTTCTGACATAGTATTTGGTTTATAACGCGCTTACACAGTCTATTGTAGCACACCGCCAAAACACCCT
>CAZMCZ010000024.1:0-11346 GCA_964565145.1 uncultured Pseudobdellovibrionaceae bacterium
AATCAAAAAACCGCCTCAGCGCGGTTTTTTGATTTGACATGTTTTCTTTTTTGTGTAAGGCTTCCTATATGTACATTAACATGCGGAGAAAATGATGACATGCTTTTGTTTTTGCAGTGTGTATAATGGTAAGCCACACGCAATTGGAAAGGGATTATGTACCGGCGTGGCGTGGGCTTCAAGTCTCTACGAGCTTGAACGGTCTGCATGGTGTGAGACATGCCACTGTAATCAAGGACAATTTTGCGAAGTCGCTGATGGGCAAGAGTCTGTTTCAATGTGTAGCGCATTGGAAGTTTTTATTGACCAGGGATCTTATCCGAAATATTGTCATCCTGCAAATTTGTGCGTGGAGGACATTCTTGAAAAACGTTTCTTGGAACAAATACAACAACATAAAGATAATAATGCCATTGTGCAGGCAGAATATTTAGAGCATTCCGAAGAAATCCCTCTTGAGGAAATGCTTTTGTATTGGCATAACGGCGATCAAGGTGATTAGATGGAGAATAGAATCTCTGTCTTTTTTTTTGGTTATTATTGAGTGGTGCGTGGTGATCAGTGTGTTGATTGGGTTGGTGCGTCGTTTTTGTTATTTTTTTATGGTAAGTGCGGGGTTTGTCGCGATGAGTTTTTTGTCTTCATGGCGGAAGTGATACACTTTGAACATTTTGATAATCCAGATGATACGCAGAAATGCCAAATTAAAAAGTGACGGCATGAGAAGGGAGATAATGACGAGAATTTGCATAAAGGTGTAGGGCTTTATGAAATTTTTATCGGGGATATAGACATACCACGTGCGCAGGAGAAATTCCACAAGAAAGAGGATGCCAAAAACCAGTTCGCTGATATGCAGGATGTGGATCAGTTCATCTGAGATGATGATCAGGCGCAAATCTTGGAGAAGATACAGTCCCGCGATAAAGAGCAAAAAAACGCTAATCACAAGAAGGATTTCATTTAAAATGAAGTTTTCACGATTTCCCGCATCAAAAGAGCGATCGATTGTAAGACGTATTTTCTTTAGCATAATTGTATTATACGAGAAAATAACTTTTTGTACATCCACAGGAGAAGAATTGTGCTATACTTGTAGCAGATTATTAGTATATACGTTATGGATATCAAAGAGGAATTGGCACAGATCAAAGAAGACCTTGATCAGCGTCTCGCCGTTTATCTTGACGACAAAATTACCGCTATGAAGAAGCATGATGTTGTCGTGGCGCAGATGCTTCGTTATTTCAAAAAAATCCTTCTTGCCGGCGGAAAACGCATTCGTCCCGCGATGATGTATCACGGATATCTCGCCGCCGGCGGACAAGACAAAGACGCCATCATGAATGCATCAATGAGCATCGAATTGATTCATGCATTTCTTCTCATGCATGATGATATCGTAGATCGTGATGATCTGCGTCACGGCAAGCCAACGATGCATGCGCACTATAGACGTTTTGCACAGAAATATTATGACACGGATGATCCAGAACATTTTGGCGTGAGCACGGGATTGATTATGGGCGACCTCATATATTCTTTGGGCAATGAGGTGTTGTTTTCTTCGGCATTTCCTCCGCAGAGGATTCTTCTGGCGCTACAAAAAATGCAAGAAGTTGTGAAACGGACGGCACTTGGTGAAATGCAGGATATTATTATGGAGTATCATGGTGATGCAACAGAAGACGACATTATCTCCATGTACAAAAACAAGACAGCGCGCTATACCTTTGAGGGACCTTTTGAATTGGGGGCTCTTCTTGCCGGTGCATCCGAAGAGCAAGTTACGGCAATGAGTGCGTTTGCCGTACCACTTGGTGTGGCATTTCAGTTACGTGATGATTATTTGGGGATTTACGGTTCAGAAGAAAAAACCGGAAAACCGGTTGGCTCGGATATCGCAGAAGGCAAGCAAACGCTCTTTGTGGCACGCGCTTTTGCCAGAGCGCATTCTTCACAAAAAAAACAATTGCGCGCACTCTTGGGCAATGAACAACTCTCTTCGGCAGATCGTGATGCGTTTTGTCGTATCTTAGATGAGACAGGGGCAATGGCATCGGTGATGGAGGACATTCAACGTTCACTGGATAGCGCACAAAAATTGATTGTGGAGGCGCATTTTGTGCCGGCCGTAGAAGAATTTCTTTTGGGATTGACACATTATCTTAAACAACGTGAATCATAACCATATGCAAAACAACAATATACCACGTCATGTCGCTATTATCCCCGATGGCAATCGCCGTTGGGCGAAGCGTCACGGCGAGCAACCATGGATTGGACATGAGCGGGGCGCGATGCGCATTGAAGAGCTGGCGCGCGCTTCGCGAGATGCCGGTGTGCAACACCTTTCATTGTGGGGGTCATCTTTGGAAAACCTCACAAAACGACCATTGCGTGAACGTCGTGCGCTATTGGAGATTTATGATACGTACTTTACGCGACTTTTTTCCAAAGGTGATTTGGAAAAATATGATGTCCGCGTTAATGTCATTGGACGATGGAAAGAGCAGTTGCCGGAAACATTATGCAAAAAAATTGATGCCGGTATGAAACAAACGAAAGAACATCGTACATCTTTTCTTAATTTTTTTATTGCGTATAGTGGTGATGATGAAATGGTGCACGCAGTCAATACGATTGTTGCCACACATCCCAAAGGAGAACAGGTCACCAAAGAACACATCAAAGAAGCATTGATGACAAAGGACTTGCCTCCCGTTGACTATATGATTCGCACGGGCGGAGAGCCACATCTGAGCACGGGGTTTATGATGTGGGACACGGCCAATGCACAGTTGTATTTTACACAAAAATTATTTCCTGATTTTGGTCAACAGGCGTTTATGGAAGCATTGGAAGAATACCAACGTCGTGCACGACGGCTTGGCGCATAAAAATGTTTTTTTATGCTATAATGAAAAATAAATACATAATATATCGTTTATGGCTTCATTTACAAAAACAATTTCTGTATCATCGACGACACAAATTGAGTTTATCAATATCACACAATCCGTTATCGCGATTGTTGAAGAGAGTGGGATTCGCAATGGCATTGTGACCATTTTTGCTCCACACACAACGATGAGCATCGCAATCAATCATGATGAAACGATGCTTCGTCAAGATTTTATGCGCATGTTGTATCGTCTGGTGCCTGTCGATGATCAATATTCTCACGACCTTTTTGAATTGCGTCGTGATAACAATGCCGATGGGCGCAGTAACGGACATTCTCATTGCAAGGCGCTTCTTTTGGGGACAAGCGAATCGGTGCCAATTGTGAAAGGCGCGCTCATGCTTTCTGAGATTCAAAGTATTTTTGCCGTGGAGTTTGATGGAGCGCGAACGCGAGATCTCTCTATACAGGTTTTAGGAGACTAATTATGAATCGTGTAACAAATCAACTCATTCATAAAGGATATTTAAAGACGGATAGCGTGATTGATGCCTTTGCGGAGATTCCACGAGCGGAATTTGTCCCATCGCGTTTGCGCGTGGCGGCAGAGGCAGATATCCCCATACCAATCGGTCATGGCGTGATGATTCCGGCGACAAGTGTTGTGGCGTATATGGTGGAATTATTGCAAGCCCAAAAAGGGAACCATGTATTGATTGCGGGATATGGCAGTGGATGGTTTAGCGCACTGCTGAGTTTTATCGTTGGCTTTCATGGACATGTGACATCAATCGGTCGCAGTGAAGCGCTCAAAAAACAAGTGGTTTCTCATATTGGCAGATTTGGTTTTATTGCCCGTGATCATATCGTTGATACCTATATCGTTGAGGATTGTGCAGACATCCCTGATGCGTCGTATGATCGCATTATCATCTTTGATGAATATTATGTACAATGTGATCTCGTCAAGAAGTTAAATCTTGGTGGGATACTGGTTGCTCCCATTGATAATGTGATTACGCTTTTTTCACGTACGGCGGAGAACGGGCTGACAAAACGAGCATTTTCCGGTATGACTTTTTTTCCAAAGAATCAATAGTATGTTAAAAAAAACAATCATTATCATCGCCGTTTTAGCAGTTCTTTTTAGTATTTTTGATTATCAAACGACAAAAATCCGCACCACAAACCATGCAGAGCGCACCTTTACCATCGCCGGTGGTGATAATCTGTTTGCCATTGGTACGGCGCTTGCACGTAAACATTTTCTCTCTTCACGATATTATTTTTATTACTATGCCTGGAAACAGAAACTACGGGGAAAAATGATTGCCGGCACATACAACATTCCTCCACAGACGTCTCTCGAGGAGCTCGCACGTCTTTTCACATCGGGACACACTGCACAAAAAGAGAAAGAGCAAATCAAAGTGACGTTTCCCGAGGGTCTTACCATTGATGAAATGGGGGACATTCTTACCGCAAAAGGATTTAACGGGGCGGAATTTGTTGCGCAGGCAAACAATCCTTCACAAAAATTACGAGATGCTTTTCCTTTTGTGCCACGCAAAGGAAGTCTGGAAGGATATTTGTTTCCGGATACGTATCAATTTTTCCCCGATGCTTCCTCTGAGGATATTATGACAAAAATGCTTGCGACGTTTGATCGACGATTTCCACAAAGCATACGTGACGCTATCCGTGACCGGGGACGCACGCTTCATGAAGTTGTCACATTGGCCAGTCTTGTGGAAGGTGAGGCAAAGGACGATCGTGATCGAGCGATTATCGCCGGCATTTTTATGAATCGCCTTGCAAAAGGAATAGCATTACAGAGTGATGCAACGCTTGATTATATCACCAAAGAAGCTAAAGTCAAGCACACAAAACGTGATACGCAAATTGATTCTTTGTATAATACGTATAAATATCCCGGGCTTCCACCCGGACCGGTAAATAATCCGTCGCTCAAATCACTCATGGCATCCTATGCGCCGGCGCAGACAGAGTATCTTTATTTTTTGAATAATGCTGATACGGGAGAGACTGTTTTTGCAAAAACGTTCACACAACATATTGACAACAAGGGTAAAAATGGTTTATAATGGAAGTAGAGTTAATTATTAATAGTACATGCTATTATCATAGTACTATGGTATTAGTGTGATAAAAAACTATGGCTTCAACAATTAGTGCATATGGTGATGTTTTTGCACAGCCGTTGATGAGTGTGTGGGCACAATTTAGTGCGGGCCTACTCGTTACGGTCGTTGCAATCATCATTATCATCCTCGGTTTATTGATTGCTTCATTGCTTTCACATGCAGCGCGTAAGCTCGTCGAAGGTCTCAAAATTGACACATTGACAACACGTGTGCGGATGTTGCGCAGAGCACAGGAAGCGGGATGGAAAATCAAACCATCATATCTCGTTGGCTGGATTGTCAAGTGGTTTGTGATTATCGTGACGCTTCTTACGGTGTCAGAGTATTTGGGTCTGGGTGCCGTGTCACTGTTTCTTGCTCAAATCATTGCCTTTATCCCACAGGTCATTGTCGCAGTCGTGCTGTTAGTCATTGGATTTATTTTGGCGCAATTTGCTTATGATGTGACAAAGCAGTCCGTATCAACCTCACACATGAGTGAAGACGCACAAAAGATTATTCCTCTCGTTGCGCGATGGGCAATTATCATCGTTGCAGCGTTGGCGGCACTTGATCAGTTAGGCGTCGCACGAGAAACAACGAGTACATTCTTTACGGGTATTGTCTTTGCTTTTTCTCTTGCAGCCGGTCTCGCGTTTGGGCTTGGTGGCAAAGATCATGCATCACGCATCCTTGATCGTTTTAGCAACCGGTAGAGTATAGTTATTTTTGCTAACAAAACAACGCCTGATGGCGTTGTTTTTGTTTTTATAAATTGGATGCGTTGTGTATTAGATGAAGAGTTTTTTCTTGAGATGGTAAAAAATGATACCAAGAGATGTAATAAAAATAAAAACCAAGAGGCCACTGAGCAAAAGGAATGCTGTGTGATTATTTTCCAGGCCATTGGGGATATTCATGCCATAGAGCCCGACAATAACGGCAAGAAATGAGAGGATGAGTGTAAACAGTGTCGCAAAGAGGTCTATGCGAATAATAGTTGTACGGCGCGCGCTAAGCGTGAGGTGGGCAAACTCTTCCGTATCCTGAATGTTTTCACTTAGACGAAAGATATGACCGGCGATGTCTTCCAACTGCTCGATGAAGTTTTCAAAAATGGATTCTAATTCGTCTTTGTCGTGTTGGGCATGGTGTGTGAGGGAAAGAATTTGTGCAAAGTCTTCCGGGTCATCGAGGACGTCTTCCGCTGCCGAGAGGATTTCTTTGCCACGGGCTTCAATTTTTGAGAGGCGTTTTTTGATCGCCAAGAGGTCTTCTAAGTCTTTTTCTGAGAACCCTTTACGGATTTGCGTCAGTGTGTGCTCTGCACGTAAAGTGATGTCGGCCATTTTGTCACTGATTTGTGTGAGCTTGGCATCAAAAATAATTTCTAGAGCAAGGATTACACGAGACGATTTGGACGTGTCTTGAAACGCAGAAGCAATTCGTTGTGCAATTTTTTGTATCGCTTTTTCGTGACGATGGAGAAGAAAAAAGACGTTTTTGTCTGTGAGGACGCATTTAATAAAGCCCATGTTGATGATGGTTGCATGATCACGTGGAATAATGGTTGCAACTTGAAAGGGCGAAAAAACAGGACGAAGATCACGAATGTTGAGATCGTCAAAAAGTTGTGCAAATTGCGCACGTGAATACGTGTGTTTTTCAATAGCGCCGTGCTGATTTATCGCAATGATTTTCATAAATCATATCATAGCAGAAAATACTTTTGTGTGCAATTTTTGACGGACGCGTTAAAGTTCGTTATGATGGGAGAGTTCTCTTAACGGGTAGGGAGTTCGTGTTTGATGTACTCGTTAAGAGCGGATAATTTATTGAGGTTATTGTCTTATGCAGTATAAAAAATACACATTGAGAAACGGCTTGCGTGTTATTCTCGTGCCGGCAAAAGAAATGACGACGGCGACGTTTTTTGTCATTGCGGGAACCGGGTCGCGCTATGAAGATGCGCACGAAAACGGTCTGGCGCATTTTTTGGAGCATATGTTTTTTAAGGGGACGAAGCGACGTCCGACAGCGGCGATTATTGCACGTGAACTGGACGCGCTTGGTGCAAGCTTTAATGCGTATACCGGGCAGGAACGCACGGCGTACTATGCCAAAGTTGCCGCAGACAAAATTCTTCCGGCTATGGATGTGATTAGTGATCTCTATTTACACGCCACGCTTGATGCACGTGAAATTAAAAAAGAATCCGGAGCTATTATCCAGGAAATCAATATGTACGAAGATATGCCTGCGCGTACGGTGCAAACGGTTTTTGACGAGCTTCTCTACGGTGCCGACCATCCGCTTGGACGTCCGATTCTGGGCCCAAAGGAAAATGTCCTTCGTTTTACACGCAGGGACTTCATCAATTATCTCGCGCGGTGTTATAGTGCCAAAAATACGACCGTTGTTGTCGCGGGAAACTTTCCGCAGACAACCGTGTTGGCAAAAATTCGTAAGGATTTTTCTTCTATGGAAGGAGGCACAAAACCAACATATCAGATTTTTGAAAATACTCAAAAAACGCCACACATTGCCATCAAACAAAAAAAGACCGACCAAACGCATTTTCTCTTGGGTGTGCACACGCCGGGATTTACGCACAAGGACCGTTATGTGCTTTCTGTGCTTGCAAATATCCTTGGCGGGAGCATGAGTAGTCGACTGTTTAGTGAGGTGCGTGAAAAGCGCGGGTTGGCCTATCACATCAGTGCGTCGGTAGAGTTTTATCCTGAAACAGGTGCGCTTGCCGTACACGCCGGCGTGGAGCATGACAACCTCGAAAAAGCAATCAAAATCATCCTCAAAGAAATGAAAGACATTGCAAAAAACGGTGTTACACGTGAAGAGTTTAAGCGCGCGCAATCCGGCTATGCGGGACGAACGTCGTTTGGTTATGAGACGAGTGATGATATTGCCCAACATTTTGGCGAGCAAGAAACCATTCATGGAGAAATCGTGCTTCCGCATGAGATTTTAAGGCGTATTAACCGCGTTACACGTGCGCAAATCAAACGCGTTGCGCGGGACATCTTTGTTAATGAAAAATTAAATCTCGCCATTATCGGACCGCACAAAAAGAACGAAAAAACACTCAAAACACTGCTACGATTTTCATAATATTTTTACGCGTTTGTAGATGGCGCCGTTTTTGGATTTTTCCCGCGCGTGTTGTTGTCAAAGGATTGCTTGCGTGCTAGACTAGCGATATGGAACGACGGATTGATATTTCAATGAATGTTATTTTTCGCATTCTGGCAATTGTTGCCGGTGTGTGGTTTTTGTATGTGATTCGTGATGTGATTGCGCTGTTTTTGGTGTCCATTATCATTACAGCGGCCTTGCATCCGATTATCGGTTGGGTACAAAAAATCTTTCGCTTTCCACGCAACATTGCCGTCACGACGGTGTTTATCCTTTTTCTCGTGGGTATTGGCTCCCTTGTTTCTTTCATTATCCCGACACTTTCTACACAGTTTGAAGAATTTATTCGTGCCGTGTATGCCTTTGTGCAGGACAATGCGTTTCTCAGTGCCAACCTTAATGCGCCTGATTTTACGACGACATTTTCCGGCTCTCTCGGAAATGTCCTTTCCACGACGGCAGGTGTCTTTACGGGCCTGGTGTCTGCCGTTGCGGTGCTTTCGATGTCTTTTTATATGTCGTTGCAAGACGAAGGGTTGAAAAAATCGCTTTTGATGATCACACCGGCACAACATGAAAAATACATCGCAAGTCTTATCAACCGTATCCAAGAAAGTTTTGGGCGTTGGATGGCGGGGCAAATGGTCACAATGATTTTTGTCGGGATTCTGTATTATAGCGCACTGACACTTCTGGGCGTTCCTTATGCACCCATCCTTGCACTTCTCGGCGGGCTTTTGGAAATCATCCCATACTTTGGTCCGGTTATGGCGGCGGTGCCGGCAATTGCATTGGGGTTTTCTTTGAGTCCCGTGACGAGCATTTTGATTATCGTGGCCTATATCACAATCAATCTCATTGAAAATCAGTTACTCATCCCCAAAATCATGAATAAGGCCATTGGACTTAATCCGGTTTTGGTCATTTTGGCACTTCTTATGGGCGCAAAAGTCGCCGGCGTAATCGGACTTTTTCTTGCTGTGCCCGTTGCCGGCGCGCTTGGGCTTTTTCTCAAAGACCTTCTTGAACGCAAAATCACATAATATGGGCACTCTCTATATCGTAGCAACGCCAATCGGCAACTTAGACGACATAACGTTTCGCGCTGTTGATGTTCTCAAAAAAGTGCAACTAATCGCATGTGAAGACACGCGCGTTACAGCGAAACTCTCCGAGCGTTACGCCATCACAACACAGCGCACGGCAATCCATCATCACTCAAAAGAAGAAAAATTGTTGCAGATTATTGATGTGCTTAAAAATGGCAAAGACGTGGCATATGTGAGTGATGCCGGCACGCCGGGCATTAGTGACCCGGGCAATCACCTTGTGCGCGTCGCTTTGGACAACGGCATCTGTGTCGTGCCGGTTCCCGGACCAAGCGCGCTGACGACCATTCTTTCTGTGGCAGGATTTGATACACAGCAATTTCTCTTTCTCGCATATCCGCCACACAAAAAGGGACGAAAAACATTTTTTGAGCGGATTGTACACGCTGATGTGCCTGTTGTATATTATGATAGTGTGCACCGCGTCCTCAAAAATCTCACATTGCTTGCAGAGATGCAACCGGCAACACAGATCGTCCTCGGGCGAGAGCTTACCAAAGTGTTTGAAGAAATTCACAGAGGTTCTACCAAAGAAATCATTGACTACTTTGAGAGAAATCCCGAAAAGATGAAAGGCGAGTTTGTGATTGTTGTAGAAAAATAACTATATTTTTATGAAAAAACCATTTTATATTACGACTACATTGCCCTACGTTAACGCGGCACCGCATGTGGGCTTTGCCAGTGAGATTGTGCTTGCCGATGCGCGGGCGCGCTTTGCGCGTGCTGTCGGACAAGATGTCGTGTTTAATACCGGTACCGATGAACATGGTGCAAAAATTTGGGAGAAGGCGCAAGAAGAGGGACGAGATGTGCAAGAGTACGTTGATGCATATGCAAAAACGTTTGACGAACTCAAAACGTTGTTGCATTTGAGTTATACAAATTTTGTACGCACGACAGACCCAGGACACAAAGAAGCCGCACAGGAAATCTGGAAGCGCGTTGACGCAAATGGATTTATTTACAAAAAGCAGTACAAGATAAAGTATTGCATCGGATGCGAACTGGAAAAAACGGATAGTGATCTTGACCATGGTGAGTGTCCCATGCATCCCGGAAAGAAACTGCACATGAGCGATGAGGAGAATTATTTTTTTAAATTTAGTGCTTTTTCAGAGACGTTATTGCGTCACTATAAAGAGCATCCGACATTTGTGTATCCACGGAAACGCTTTAATGAAATAGAATCATTTGTTGCGCGCGGGTTGCAGGATTTCAGCATTTCACGTCTCAAAGAAAAAATGCCGTGGGGCATTCCCGTCCCCGGTGATGACACACAGGTGATGTATGTGTGGTTTGATGCGTTGACAAATTATATTTCCACACTTGGTTGGCCACAAGACATGGCGCATTTTGAGAGATATTGGGGGACTGTTGAGGCGCCAAATGCCATTCAGATTGCGGGAAAAGATAATTTGCGTCAGCAGAGCGCGATGTGGCAGGCAATGCTTCTGGCAGCCGATTTGCCGTTGAGCAAACAAATTTTTATCAATGGGTTTATCAGCGTTGACGGAGCAAAGATGAGTAAAAGTATCGGCAATGTCATCGCGCCATCGGAAATGGTAGAGCGTTATGGTGTGGATGGTACGCGCTATCTCCTCCTTAGCAAAAGTAACTTTGGTGAGGATAGTGACATTTCATGGGAAAAGATGGACGCCACCTACAACGCAGACCTCGCCAACGGACTGGGTAATCTTGCAAGTCGCATTATCACTCTGGCAGAAGATCTTGCCTATGACGTGCCGACGGTGGACCTTGAGAAATCTCTTCATAGTGATGTGGATGTTTTTGAGATGAAAAAAGCACTCAAAAAAATCTGGCAGATCGTTGATCGTGCCAATAAGCTCATGGAAGAGAAGCAACCATGGACACTCAAAAAGAAAGAGGACGCAGTAGCACAAGCAGAGTTTAGGGAGCTCATGGAGCGCTTTCTCCAAGACCTTCACATGATCGCAGTACTGATCGCACCGTTTCTCCCGGAAACATCAGAAAAGATTTTACAGCAACTCACAACACGCAAAAAGACCATCTT
>CAZMCZ010000025.1:0-10953 GCA_964565145.1 uncultured Pseudobdellovibrionaceae bacterium
TTTATTTTATCAATGGTATCTTGATTAAAATATGATTTATCGGCAACGGTAACTTGAATTTCTCCAGAAAATGATAAGCTAGTATCTTGTTTTTCACCATCATCTAATTTAAAATCAATATCATCAAATATCTCTTTAATATCGTCTAAATTGGTTAAACCAAAGTTTTGGAAATATGCTGCACATTTCCAAGGAGATTTTTCAGCAATAACAAGAGCAATATCTTTAATATCTTCTTGACTTTCTAGGCCGAAGTTTTGGAAATATACTGTACCT
Organism: uncultured Pseudobdellovibrionaceae bacterium; assembly: GCA_964565145.1. Classification (GTDB taxonomy): domain Bacteria; phylum Patescibacteriota; class Minisyncoccia; order Moranbacterales; genus JALWEZ01. Next base: position 277 of record CAZMCZ010000025.1, read on the forward strand.
GCACTAGGAGATTTTTCAGCAATAACAAGAGCAATATCTTTAATATCTTCTTGACTTTCTAGGCCGAAGTTTTGGAAAAATTCTGCACATTCCCAAGGAGATTTTTCAGCAATAATAAGAGCGATCTCTTTAATATCTGTTTGACTTTCTAAACCAAAGCCTTGGAAATATTCTGCGCATTTCTCAGGCTTTTTTTCAGCAACAATAAGAACGATCTCTTTGATATCTGTTTGACTTTCTAGGCCAAAGCCTTGGAAAAATACTGCACATGCCCAAGGCTTTTTCTCAGCCATAATAAGAACAATTTCTTTGATATCTGTTTGACTTTCTAGACCAAAGTCTTGGAAATGTTCTGCACATGGCGTAGGATTTTTCTTAGCCATAATAAGAGCAATTTCTTTAATATCTGCTTGACTTTCTAGACCAAAGTCTTGGAAATGTTCTGCACATGCCCAAAGCCCTTTCTTAGCAACAACTTTAGCTAACCGGGACCTACTATTTTCATTCAATTTTTCTTTTTTTATAGCTTCAAAAATATTATCTTTATTTTCCTCATAAAAATTCTCAGCATCAAAATAAATACTTTTTGCTCGTTCTAAAACCTCGGGTTTAAAAACCTCTGTATAAACTCTTTTTGACAATGGTGCTTTTTCGTGCATAAGTTTAGTATACCACTACAAATGCGTTTTGTGCGATGACATTATCAAAACACCTCTTTTCTATCCGTCTTCCACACACCAACACATCTTGTCAGAGCAACGATGACAATTGATTATGTGTTGCTTTTTGTCTTGTAATATTGCTCGGCCTTGCGCATGACACGACGTGCATTTTCAAATGTTAATTTTTTGAGCGCATCATCAAATGGCAACCACAGAAAGTGCGTGTGTTCATGTGACAATAACACCTCACTATTAATTGCCTCTGCAAGATAAAAAATGACCGTTTTGCGAATCATCAAACAGCGTCGTTCTTTGATGCGCTCTTTGCGTTCCGTCCCGCGTGCGATGTATGAAAAATGAATTTTTTGACGAAAATTTTTCTGCACAATGAGCGCGTCTTTTTTCAAACCGGTTTCTTCTTCAATCTCACGAAACATCGTTTCTTCTTCACGTTCCATGCCTTCCATGTGTCCACGTGGGAATTCCCAATGTCCGTGTGGATATTGCATCAAAAGATACTCTCGTTGCCCGTTGTGCTGACGATAGATAAGGGCGCCAACTGATTTTTCGATAGCGATACAGTACGGCGCGGTAATGATTGGAAACTGTTTGATGCGATGTTTTTTGTCAGTGCTCATGTTTGTGCTGTTTTTTTTACAATCATGGTGATGTATAACCGTTGTCTTTCTTTAGACATTTTTTCCGTGACATTTTTTGTATTTTTTGCCACTTCCGCACGGACACAACTCATTGCGTCCGACGGTTTTGTTGGATTTTGCGGGCTGTGGCATATTTTGTATAGCAGAGTCACCTGCCTGCGCTTGTTCTTGCTCACGCACGGCGCCAAATTGCTTTGGATTACTCTCTGCTCCGGACATCGACAACTCCTCCGGCATCGTTGTCATTGGCATCGCTACCGGCTCTTGCTCAATGTGAAATATGGTACGCAAAATGTCTTCACGAATACGCGCGACCAATTGTGTAAAAAGTTCAAACGCTTCTTTTTTGAACTCAATCAATGGATCACGTTGCCCGTAGCCACGCAAGCCGATACCACGACGCAACTGATCAATCATATCAATGTGATTCATCCAATTTTGATCAACGACTTGCAACATCACCGCTTTTTCAATGCCACGCATTGCTTCAGGCGATAATTGCTGTTCTTTGTTGTGATAAGCCTGCTTTGCCAGTCCATAAAAAAAATCAATCGTAGCGTTAACCGTTTCGCGTTCGTCATGTTTTGGGTCTGCAATCAGTGATGCGAGTTTTTTGTCCGTGCCTTCCGGCAATGGCATGAGCTGTGCCATGTCTTCCACAAGCGCATTGGTATCCCAGGCGTATTCTCCGGCAATGGCATGTCGCGCAACAATGGCTTCAATCTCTTCGCGCAAAAGTTCACTCATTTGTTGTGAGAGGTCATCTTTTTCGAGAATCTCACGTCGTCGTTTATAGATGACTTCTCGTTGCTTATTGATGACATCATCGTAATCCAAGACATGCTTACGAATATCAAAATTAAAGCCCTCAATTTTGTTTTGCGCACCTTCAATTTGTTTGGAGATTAATTTGTTTTGGATGGGTTCATCGTCCATAAATTTCCCCATCATGTTTTGCATGCGATCACCACCAAAACGTCGCATCAATTCATCGTCAAGTGCAATGTAAAACTGCGTCGTTCCGCGATCGCCTTGCCGTCCACTTCGTCCACGAAGCTGATTGTCAATGCGCCGCGCCTCATGTCGCTCCGTACCGATAATGTAGAGCCCGCCCAAATCATTCACGCCCTCACCGAGCTTAATGTCCGTACCGCGTCCGGCCATATTTGTCGCAATGGTTACGGCGCCACGACGTCCGGCATTGGCGATGATTTCCGCCTCCTTTTCGTGAAACTTCGCATTGAGCACACTGTGTGGAATGCGTTTTTTCTCCAAAATGCGACTCAGGGCCTCCGATTTTTCAATCGCAACGGTGCCCACGAGGACGGGCTGACCCTTTTTATGAAGTTCTGCGATTTTTTGTGCAATGGCATTAAATTTAATACGCTCATCTTTATAAATAACATCCGGTAAATCCTTTCTGATGATGTCTTTGTGCGTCGGGATTTCAATCACATCAAGGCCATAGACTTTTTGAAATTCTTCTGCGCTGGTGCTTGCCGTTCCCGTCATGCCGGCGATTTTTTCGTACATGCGAAAGTAGTTCTGAAATGTAATGGTCGCCAATGTGCGGGATTCTTTTTGGATGGGGACATTTTCTTTGGCTTCCAGCGCTTGATGCAATCCATCACTATAGCGTCGTCCTTCCATCGCGCGCCCGGTAAACTCATCAACAATCACGACTTGTCCGTCTTTGATCATATAATCTTTGTCAAGCTCAAAGAGAATGTGCGCCTTTAAGGATTGTTCGAGATGATGCACGTATTGCACCTTGCCTTCTTCGTAGATATTACCAATGCCCAAAATCTGTTCAATTTTGGAAATGCCCTCGTCAGTAAGTGCAACCGTTTTATCCTTAACGTCGACCGTGAAGTCCTTATCTTCTTTGAGTTGCGGTACGATACTGGCAAATTGCTTATAGAGTTTGCCGGATTCTTCATCCGGCGCTGAAATAATCAGTGGCGTGCGCGCTTCATCAATCAAGATGCTGTCAACCTCATCCACGATGGCATAGTGCAATGGTCGCTGTACCATCTCTTCTTTTGTGCGCGCCATATTGTCTCGCAGATAGTCAAAACCAAATTCATTGTTTGTCCCATACGTGATATCGGCGTCATACGCTTCTTTTTTGCCTGTGGCTATGAGGTTTTCTTCTTCAATATCCACCTCATCACGATCAATGCTTTTTGCCTCATAGAGAAAACCGCCCTCATGCGTAATGCATGCCGTTGTCATCCCCAGTTTGTCGTAAATCGCACCCATCCAATTACAGTCACGTTTTGCGAGGTAGTCATTGACTGTTACGACATGCACGCCCTTGCCACTGAGCGCATTGAGATAGACGGCAAGTGTCGATGTAAGCGTCTTTCCTTCTCCGGTTTTCATCTCGGCAATCTTGCCTTGGTGCAAGACGATACCGCCAATGATCTGCACATCATAATGGCGCTCACCGCTTACGCGCAGTGACGCTTCACGCACCAGTGCAAACGCTTCCGGCAAGAGGTCGTCTTCCGTCTCTCCCGCAGCAATGCGTTTTTTGAATTCCTCTGTCTTTGCAATGATTTCTTCATCGCGCAATTTTTGCATTGTCGGTTCCAAATCATTCACTGCATCCACAAGTGGTTGCAATTTCTTTATCTGTCCTTCTTGCGATCCAAAAAATTTTTCAAAAAATCCCATATATGTTATCAAAAAATAAAAGTGTTCCTCACCTTCGCGAGCAAAACATAATCACAGTATAGCAAAATCTTATCCCGTCGTCCAGTTATCTGTTGTTATGCACATTGCCGACAAAGTGGAAATTTTTCGCAATCTATGCTACACTGTCAGTGTATCCGATTGATGTCGCAACCAACGACATTGTGCACTTGCACAGCCATCGTGCCTAAGGATTTTCTTGAGTGATTGTATGAACACAATGCATACAATAATGTGGGTGGAACCGCGGAAGTGAAATCTTTCGTCCCATAATAAATACAAGATGTATTTGTCGTGGAACGAAAGATTTTTATTTTTCATTTGCCACACTATTAATTCACTAACATTACTCCTATGTCTCTTGAGCACAAACGTCATACACTGGCACATCTCTTGGCAGCCGCTGTCAAAAAACTCTATCCGGATGCCATTCTTACACTCGGTCCGGCTGTTGATAATGGTTTTTACTATGATATCAAATTCAGCAAAGAACCCTCAGAAAAAGACCTCAAAAAGATTGAGAAACAAATGAAAAAGCTCATTAACAGTTGGGACACGATGCGCGGCGAAGTTGTGTCTGAGCAAAAAGCGCGCGAGATATTCAAAGACAATAAATATAAATTGGAACTCATTGATGAGATTGTCGCCAAGGGCGAAGAGATTACCCTCTACACCGCCGGTGACTTCACAGACCTCTGCCGTGGCGGACATTGCGCACACCCCAAAGACGACCTCGACATGAAGGCCTTTACGCTTGCAAAAATCGCCGGCGCGTACTGGCGCGGAGATGAAAACAATGACATGCTTACACGCATCTATGGCTATGCGTTTGACACACCGCAAGAACTGCAAGCCTACAAACAACAACTTCTCGAAGCCAAAAAACGTGACCACCGCAAATTGGGCAAAGAGCTTGACCTCTTTACATTTTCTCCCCTTGTCGGTGCCGGACTGCCACTATGGACTCCGCGTGGCACACTTCTACGTGAACTCATCATAGAAAAAATCCAATCACTCCAATCTCAATACGGCTATGAACGCGTTACCATTCCTCACATCACCAAAAAAGACCTCTACGAAACATCGGGACACTGGGAAAAATTTGGTGATGAACTTTTTCATGTTCACGGACAAAATGACCAAGCCTTTGTCCTCAAGCCCATGAACTGTCCGCATCATACACAAATCTTTGCATCTCGTCCGCGCAGTTATAAAGATCTCCCCCTGCGCTACATGGAAACAACAATGGTCTACCGTGATGAGCAAGCCGGTGAGCTCCTCGGACTTTCGCGTGTGCGTTCCATTTCCCAAGACGATGGACATGTTTTTTGCGCAAAAGAGGATATCGCATCTGAAATTACAAACCTCATTGCCGTCATTCGCTCGTTTTATAGTGCGCTTGATATGTTTAATGATGGCGACTATTGGGTTTCCATCTCCGTACGCGATAAGAGCACTCCTCAAAAATATCTAGGCGAAGAAGCGACCTGGGACGAAGCGGAAAAAATCCTAGAAGACGTCGCCAAGAAAGAACACCTCACTCACACCGTCGTGCCGGGCGACGCCGCTTTCTATGGTCCAAAACTTGATTTCATCTTCAAAGACGCTCTTGGTCGCGAATGGCAACTCGCAACCATTCAATTAGACTTTGTCATGCCACAACGGTTCAACCTCGTCTATACCGACGCGCAAAACGAAAAACAAACACCGGTGATGATTCACCGTGCCATTGCGGGATCATTGGAGCGATTTCTGAGCGTTTTGATTGAGCACTTTGCCGGCGCTTTCCCGCTCTGGCTCTCCCCTGTGCAAGTCGTCATCATTCCCGTCTCTGATAAATTCAACGCCTATGGCGAAGACGTTATGCAAAAACTCCAGGCACAAAACGTCCGTGTAGAGATTGATACCGATTCTGAAACACTTGGTAAGCGCATCCGAAGCGCAGAAAAGATGAAAATCCCCTACATGCTCATCGTCGGAGAGAAAGAAGTAAACGACAATACCCTTGCTGTGCGTTCGTATGCCAACGGCGATCTCGGTACGCAAACCATTGATGCCTTTTTGGAAAAAATAACGACAGAGCAAACATCACATCGTGCATGAGTACATCCATAACAATCATCGGGCCAACGGCATCGGGTAAGTCTGCGATGGCCATTGCCCTTGCCAAAGAATATTCCGGGGAAATTATTTCTGCGGATTCTCGACAGATTTATCGTGGCATGGATATCGGCAGTGGCAAAGAGCCCGGTCGCCTCAGCACATCATCACTACGCGGTCCTTTTACAAAAACGGCTTATCTCTCCGGCGGTATTGCGCACTATATGATTGATATCGTCCATCCAAACACGCCATACAATGTGTCAAAATTTGTCACAAAAGCGCAACGCATTCGCGACGACATCTGGCACAGAAAAAAATATCCCATCATTGCCGGTGGTACAATGTTTTGGGCACAGGCACTCGTAGAGAACAACCGCTTTGCAAACGTAGCGCCAAACCCGCCTCTGCGCAAGAAATTACAAAAACACACCGCAGAAAAGCTCCTCCACTTTCTGGAAAAAAAAGACCCGCGACGCGCCCACGATATCAAGGCCAAAAATGAACACCGCAACAAACAACGCCTTATCCGCGCGCTGGAAATTGTTGATGCCCTAGGCTCTGTTCCACCACAACAAACGCCGGTCATCGATCCAGAGAACCATCTCATTCTCGCAATCAACCATCCCAAAGACATCCTCCATGCCAAGATTGAAAAACGCATGGACACGTGGTTTCGTGACGGTATCTTTGATGAAATCCTTATGCTTCATCACGACATGCATGTGCCGTGGTCACGTTTGGAGCATTTTGGCTTGGAGTATAAATGGTGCACGCGCTACGTCCGTGGACAGGTGTCATTGTTGACAATGAAAGAGCGCACCATTACCGATCTCAAACACTATGCCAAACGTCAGATGACGTGGATTCGCCGATGGAAAAAACAAGGTGCACCGATTGATGACATAACAACACACGCACAAGGTATGAAACGGGTCAAAACGTTCCTTGCGCAAAAATCATCTTCCCAATAAAACTACGGATACGTCAGATGATCATTCCCAATGGCTTTTTCCCATCGCCAGAGCATCGGATCATGGTAATTTGGCTTTAATTCTTCATTGAGCGGTTCATCCTTGTTTACGTAATACAAAATCGTATGTGCCGGAAAACTGTATTTTACACGCACATCTTTTGCTTTTTTCTTGCGCGCTTTTTCTGCGCTGATTGGCTTGCCACTGTGCAAATCATAGTAACGCACATCGCCACCGCCCTCAGGTCTATTTCCCGTAATCATCGGCAATGCGCTTTTTACCGGAATATATTCTCCAAAAGGCTCTGCGTCTTTCTGTGCGAGTTCTTGTTCCATAAAGGCTCGCCACAATGGTGCGGCGACTTTTGAGCCAATGGTTCCCGGATGCATAAATGTCGCATCATTATTTCCCACCCACACACCGACGGCCAAGCTCGGTGTATAGCCAAGCGTCCACGCATCACGAAATTCTTGTGTCGTGCCGGTCTTCGCTGCGACATTTTTTCCCGGGATAAAGAGCGGGTTCACACGGCCAAAAACGTATGCCCGGGCGTCATTATCAGAGAGGATGCTGTTGATTTTGCGTGCGACATCCTGAGAGATGACTTGCTCTTCTTTGCTTTCTATGACATCTTGCTCTGTGCCATCAGGGCCGATAATGCGATCAATGCCTCGCACCGGCGCTTTCTTGCCATCATTGGCAAACGTAGCAAAGGCCGCAACCTCATCAAGCAAGCGCACTTCTCCACCACCAAGGACGAGAGAAAGACCATAGCGATTGTTGTCTGTGAGATTTGTAAAACCGAGTTTTTGAGCAAAATCCAATGCATCATCAATACCCACAAGATAAAGCGTTTTAACTGCCGGGATATTTAATGATCCGGCAAGCGCCTTACGCATTGAAACAATGCCGTGTGTCTGTGCGTCAAAGTTCTGTGGAATATAATTTTTCCCACTGCCATCGGGACCAAAATCTGTCACGACATCATGTAGAAGGGTTTCCGGTTGGTATCCTTTTTCAAATGCAGCGGCATACACAATCGGCTTGAAAGACGACCCCGGCTGTCGCAACCGCAATGCGACATTGACATTACCGTCATGCGTTGTGTCATAGAAATCCACACTCCCCACCATCGCTTTTACACTGCTGGTCTTTGGGTCAATGGCGACAAGCGAGGCATTGGAGGCGCCGTAGCGTGAGAGATTTTGTGCATAGTCATGCACGAGTTTTTCTGCGCGCATCTGCATATCATAATCCAACGTCGTATAAATACGAAAACCACCTTGTTGTAATTCCAGTGGCGTGTAGATTTTTTCCAATTCTTTGCGTATATAGAAAACAAAGTGTGGCGCAATAATTTCTTCCCGAAAAGGAACGATCTGTGCAAACGTATCACGTGTAAGTGCTGTCTCCATGGTCGCTTCATCATAGAGATGTGCCCGGTGGATTTTGTGCAAAATCCGCTCTTGTCGCCGTTTGAGCGCATCACGATGCGACCCATAGGGCGAAAGGTACGTCGTCGCTTTGGGAAGCGCGGCAAGGAGCGCCGCCTCATCCAGTGTGAGCTCCTTCGCTTTTTTGTTAAAAAAGACATTCGCTGCCGCTTCTGCGCCATAGGCATTTGATCCATAAGGCACTTCATTGAGATAAAAATCCAAAATCTCATCTTTGCTATACTGTCGTTCCACCTTAATCGCCAGAACCATCTCTTTGAACTTGCGGACAATCGTCTTTTCTCGTGAGAGGAAGGCGTTACGCACAAGTTGCTGTGTGATCGTACTGGCTCCTTCTGACGCCGCCGCATCAGAAAAGTTTTTTTTCATTGCGCGCGCTATACCGATGAGATCAATCCCAAAATGCTGATAAAAACGTTCGTCTTCTATGGCAACGGTTGCGTGACGCAGAGCATCAGGGATTGCATCGTGCGGAATAATCCGTCGGTTTTCTTCGCCATGAATTTTATAAAGAATATGTTCCCCCGATTGATCATAGATTTCGGTTGTTTGTGAAATTGGTCGGTGTACCAATGTTTGTGCAGATGGCGCATGGACATAGGCATAAAAAAAGATAATCAGAAAGGACAATGCAACCATGATGCTTAAGTCAAAAAGCGCAAAAAACAAAAACACCAAAGGACGCCAAACGTAGAAATACAATATCCTATATTTCTTTGTGCGTTGCGACGCCTTTTTCTTCTGCTTTTTTTGTGCTGGTTTTTTTCTCATGAAACTATTTTTCCTCGCATTACAGACTGATACACGCCTTCAATTTTTTCACCAACCTTTTCCCATTGAAAAACATGTGCGCGCTTTTTTGCATGATGTCCTTTCTCTAACTGTTGTTGCGGTTTTTGTGCAAGGTCCTGAATGGTTTCTATAATACCATGCGCGTCCATCTGCTCTACATACACACCGGCATCGTCAAGGTAGCGACGATTTGTCATCCGCTCTGCGCAGATAATCGGCAATCCCGCCGCCATATATTGCAAAATCTTTCCACTTGCCTGTTTTGTTTTGCTATCATCCACCTTTGGGTCAATGGCAATGTCTGCAAGAGCATTGACTTCGGGCAAGATAAAATAATTAAGTGGTGAGATTAAAGTGACAACATCTTCCAAATGATGACGCGTGATAAACGCTCGTACCCATGCGTCTGGAAAGCCCCCGATGACAAAATGAAGTTGTGGATTTTTGGCCAAGGTGATGATTGCATCAAGAAAGGTGTCAATGCCTTTATTTTTGATCAGAGCGCCCGTATAGACGACGACGGTCTTGTCCTGTGGAATCTGGTATTTCATACGGAGGGCGGACTTTTTCTTCGTCAACATGCTGTATGTAGACACGTCAACACCATCATAGACATGATACGCGCGAAAATCTTTCCGCGCTGATTTGATGGTTTTGAGATTTTCTGCGCTACTGACAATCGCCGCCGAACCCAAGGAATTAATCCAGCGTTCCAAGAAGCGAAAAATCGTTCCCAACGGTGGCGTGCCCAGATAACCGTGCGAACGCATTTCACCGACAAGTGTTCCGTGAAAATCCGCAATCAACGGTAGCCGTCGCCAAAAAAAACACAACTGCACAAAGCGACCAATCAACACACCTTCGTGCAGATGCCCATGCAAAACATCCGGCTTCTTTACGGCAACCATGTGTAGTGTTTTTCTGATGAGGAAAAGATTAAGGATGAGTTTTTGCCAATCGGCCCCGGCTTCTGTTTTTTTGTACCAAAAAAGCCACCTGCGAATTCTGCGCACGTCAATTGCCGTATCAACATATTTGTGTATATCATCACCATTATGATACGTCACGATGGTAATGTGATGACCCCTTTTTTCCAATGCTCGCGCTTCTTCAAAAATACGGATGTGAGAACCACGATGTGCAAAAAAAGGCGTCGGCGCAATCATTAAAACATTCATATAAAAAACAAAACAAGATACACAACGCCATTTATGTACTATAGCGCAAAAAGAAACATTTTACAATGTCATGACCGGTTGCCCAGAGAAAATCTTTTTCCCGTTTTTATATCTCCAAATCTGCAACCGTAAAGACGACATCTTCTCCACGATGGATGTTG
>CAZMCZ010000026.1:0-10536 GCA_964565145.1 uncultured Pseudobdellovibrionaceae bacterium
ACTACAAAATGGCGGCGCCGGAAATTTTTTCTCCCGCTTTTGGTTTCATGATGGTCACGCCCTGTGTCGCGCGTCCCAGACGAGAAATGTCCTTTAATTTAATGCGGATCACCTGCCCCTTGGTACTGGTAATGATGAGGTCACACTCTTTGCTTTCTGCGCTCACGATAAACGCCGCAACCAGTTTTCCCGTTTTGGATGTAACATTGGCTGTCTTGATACCGCTACCACCGCGCCCCTGCACTTTGTATTCTTTGAGTGGTGTGCGCTTCCCAAAGCCATTCTCCGTAACAATCAATAACTGCGTCCCTTTCTGGCCGTCATGCGCCAGATCCATACCGATGACGATATCGTCTTTTTTGAGTTTGATCCCCCGCACGCCTGCGGCAGATCGCCCCATGGCACGCACATCGTCCTCGCTGAAACGAATTGCCATACCGGCGGACGTAATGAGAGAAATGTCATCTGTTCCCGTTGTTGGGCGTACCCACTTTAATTTATCATCGCCTTTAAGTTTGATGGCGATAAGTCCGCTACGTCGCACCTTCTCAAAATCATGGATGTCCACTTTTTTTATCACACCACCCTTTGTCGCCATCATGAGATATTTGAAACTCGTATCCTTGAGGTTGATGGGGATAATCTCCGTTACGGATTCTCCGGACGCTAACTGCAAAAAATTCACAATGGCGTTGCCCTTCGCTGTGCGTGTTGCCTCGGGGATTTCATACGCTTTGGTCTGATAGACCTTGCCCGCATCGGTAAAAAAGAATAAATCATCATGCGTAGAAACGGAAAGCACATGTTTGAGCGTAACGTCGTCTTTGGTAATCGCCCCCATAACGCCCTTGCCACCGCGTTTCTGTGTCTTGTAAACCGTTGGAGCCATGCGCTTGATATACCCATCCGATGTCATGGTAATGATTGCATCTTCATCCGGGACGAGGTCCTCTTGTTTAAATGCGCCAACAGCGCCTTTCACTACCTTTGTTTTGCGTTCATCACCAAATTTTTCCACAATACCGGCAAGTTCTTTTTTGATAATTGCAAGCATCTTTGCCGTGCTTTTCAAAATCGCCGTCAATTTTTTAATCAGCGCAAGCATTTCTTTGAGTTCATCTTCAATTTTCTGACGCTCTAGTCCGGCAAGCGTTTGCAACCGCATATCCAAAATAGCCTGTGCCTGAATCTCCGTAAAGCCAAATTTTTTGATAAGATTGACACTCGCTTCTTCTTTTGTCTTTGACGCACGAATCGTCTTGATGACGGCGTCGATGTGATCCAGCGCTTTTTTGAGTCCCTCCAAAATATGTGCACGTGCCTGCGCCTTGTCCAACTCAAACTGCGTACGCCGTTTTACGACATCACGACGATGCGCGATATAGTACTCCAGAATTTCTTTGAGATTGAGGATGCGTGGCTCAATACCATCTACTAGTGCCAGCATGTTGACGTTGAAATTCTTTTGGAGGTCGGTGAGTGTGTAGAGCCGGTTAAGGACTTTCTGTGGATACGCATCACGCTTAAGTCCGATAACGACACGCACGCCGTCCTTGCTGGACTCATCGCGCAACGACTTGATGCCGACGATTTTCTTGTCACGATGAAGTTGCGCAATCTTTTCCACAAGTGTTGCCTTGTTTGTAAGATAGGTCATCTCCGTAATCACAATGTCGTGTTGCCCCGCGCGCTTTTCAACGATTTCCGCTCGTGCGCGCGTCACGATTTTGCCGTGTCCCGTAGCATAGGCATCGCGAATATCTTTTTTGTTGTAGATAATGCCACCCGTTGGAAAATCCGGTCCCTGCACGTACGTCATCAGGTCATCCACTGTTGCATCTTTGTGATCAATGAGATGCGCAATCGCTCCGGCAATCTCGCTTAAATTGTGTGGTGGGATATTGGTCGCCATCCCCACGGCAATCCCCATCGTCCCATTGAGAAGGAGTTGTGGCAGTTTTGCGGGAAGGACGGTCGGCTCTTGATGCACCCCATCAAAGTTTTCTTTGAAATCAACGGTGTTTTTTTCAATATCAAAAAGCATTTCCTCTGCAATCGGTTGAAGCTTCGCCTCCGTATAACGATACGCCGCTGCGCCATCGCCATCCATAGAGCCAAAGTTTCCCTGTCCCCAGATAAGCGGGTAACGCAAACTCCAATCCTGCGCCATGCGCACCATTGAATCATAGACAGCGCTATCTCCATGTGGATGATACTTCCCCAGCACCTCACCGACGACCGTGGCGCTTTTGCGAAATTTTGCACCGGGCTTAAGGCCCGTCTTCCACATACTATAGAGGATGCGACGATGCACCGGCTTCATACCATCGCGTACGTCAGGAAGAGCCCGTGAAACGATTACGCTCATCGCATACTCCAAGTACGACTGTTGCATCTCTTTCACAATCGGCTGTGGCGTAATTTCTCGATGTGTGCTTTGCGTCGCATGGTCCTTTGACGCTGACGGTGATGAGGGTTTTTTGTTGCGTGTTTTTTTTGTTGTCATAATAATATCCTTACAAAATGGCGATTAACGTAACGGTTGCTCCGGTTGTGATAACAACTCCTCCAATGATGGTTGCTCTTCTTGTTGAAATTGTTTCTGGATTTCCTCAGAGAGGTGTGACGAGCCCTGCACACGATAAAAATTCATCCGTGTGGAAATAATCCACAAGAAAAGTACGATAATCATGCACACCGTAATACTCCCATACATCCATCGTAGGCGGATGTGCTCCGGTTGCGCTTGAATCTGTGCAATTTTTTCTGCAAAAATCATAAAACTACGTTAGCTGACTTCTAAGAGATGGACGTCCATTTTTTTGTCCGCAATATCTGCAGACTTTACCACTATTTTTTCTTCGGCCTCTGCGGGACAGTTCCCAATGTTTGAGCAGAAATCCGTTGTATCACGCAACGACAGGTTTTTCAATCCCTTGGTTGCATAATGCATTGGGATAATGAGTTTGGCTTCAATCTGTCGCGCCAGCGTCTCTGCGCTTTTGCCATCAAGTCCTTCCTTGTCCCCAACGGGCACAAAAAGCACATCGGCACCGCTGACAAGGTCTAATTGATCAGGTGTCAATGTTCCACCAAGCGCCCCGAGATAAACAACCTTCATCCCCTCAACATCCACGATAAACACAATCGTATTACCACGCTCTTGCCCTTCGTGAAGGTCTGCCGGCGCATCAAAACCGATGATGTTTACACCCTTTACGGCATACTCGCCGGGGAGATCAATGATCATCGGTGTACCACGAAGGATTTGTGGATTGTTGTAGGCCGGATCAGTATACGGGATAAGGACGATATCAGCTTGCGCCTGCAATGGACGCAATCCAAACTTTTTGTCAAACGGCGCAAAGACAATGCGCACATCGTCGCTACCGCGCCCCGCTGTTTTTGCAATCATTTTTATACAGGAAAGTCCATGGTATGTAATATGCATAAACGTATGTCGTAATAAATAGTCACTATTGTGCGCTCTGCCTCAATCCCAAGCACACTCTTCATAAAGTAAAGTATAGCACGCTACAACGTCTTTGTCGATAGAGTTCATCCCATTAGAGGCACAATATTCTTTGGTGTATGAATAGATGTTCTTTATAACGCATAAATTCTATATGGACATTACAATTATTAGACTAAAACACACAGCTATTGACTTTATAGAGAAAATGTGCTATGTTTAAAATCAAGCATAGACAGACCCAAGGAGGTCCTCAATGAAAAGTAGTGATAAAAAAGTTCTTTACAAACTCATTTTAACCGCCGTCGCTATTCTTTTTGTGGTTATATTTATAAGGAGCCAAGCGCATGCTACGGAAAATATAGATCCCGAAAAACCTTACGGGATTTCGGCGGAACTATCTAATGATGGTAGCAAACTCATTGTGTTCGCGCGCGTGATAATTGACGTAGTTCCTACACCACCATCCAACATATCACTGGACATCGCAGTGAGCGCTGTGATAAATGGAAGTGTAACAAGTAAAAAAAAGGAGCTACGCTATACAGCACAATGGCCTTTTATATACTCACAAGAGGTTATAAAAAAAACCGTGGTATCTTTTTCTCCCGAAAAAGAAAACCCATGGACCATAAAACACACTGAAACGGGGGTGGGGGAACCCACAATACAAAAAGAATATACCGAATTTATTCACACTTATGCGTTGATAGCGCTTATCTTTTTTATAGGACATTTTTTTAACTCATGCCTCTGGCGTTTGCCATGCAAATCCATTGTAATAAAAAAATATCCCGCGCTATCACTCATCTGGTCCGTAGGGATTACCACAGCGTGGGCATTAGGGTTTATCCTAGATAGAGGCCCATTGCTTATATCGTTATCGATTGTCCTGTTAGCGCTAACAGTGGCTAGCGTAGCGTACGTTGAAAAAAAATACTTTCAACGTACGAGAAAAACAGTTCCCCTTGGGGCAATGCTCCTAAGCGGATTGGGGCTACATATCTTCTACAGAGAACCATTCCTCGTTGTAGAAATGATCGCATGGTTTGTTTTTGGTTTTATTCTTTTATTTATAATAAGTAAATATAGAGAAATGAGCCAAAAAAAGAAATCTGCCTAAACCCTCCCGAGGGCGATACGCGAAGCGCATCGCCCTTTTATATATTAAAAATATCATACTTCAAAAAAACAATCTAAGTGATATATAAATTCATATAGACAGTACGCTTCTCACATAAAACGAAACACAAACAATATAACCCCTACAAAAAACAAAAGATTTCTCAATGATAAAGAAAAAACTTGACACAACAGCGCCGTGTGTTAAAAATGGTAGAGAAACGTTGTGCGTTATAGCTATTTGTTACCGACGATTGTCTTACTCTTATATGTAATCCAACCAACAAAAAGGCGATACACCAAAAATCACCACCTACTCTATCCACCCTGCCCTCACCTTATCTCTGCCATCCGCCTCGCCACTCTGTCCTCATTCTATTTTTACCCTGCCGCCACCCCCCTTCGCCCTCCCCTCCCGCAAAAAACCCACAAGACGCATACTACCATATAATATTATATGGTAGTATGCGTCTTTTTTGAATTTGAGTTTATATTTAGGTTTACATTTAGGTTTGGGTTTGATTGTAGTTTTGGGCTTTGGTTTGATTGTAGTTTTGGGCTTGGCCTTGGGTTTGTGTGTTATGTGTCGTATATTACGTGTCGTGTGTCAGGTATTGTGTATGATTTGCGCTATGCTTAATGTTATGCACAAAATATTCACGCTATGCCCTTGCATAGTTATCATTCTTATGTTAGGATAAAACAACGTAATCATTAGACAAGTAAAGATCGATGTTGTCTGCTCTCTCTGAGAGCATGATTCAAACATCACACCAAAGATTTTTGGTATCTAATGATTTCTGCTTTTGCAGGAATTTTTAATTATTAAGCGTTCTCCTGCACGCACAAACACTATTTATATGACCGAAGAAAAAGACCTCCTCGACAAAATCGTCGCAGAAGTACAACAAGAAGACAAGGCAAAAAAGAGCATAGCGCCCACACCAAAAACAACGCCGGAAGAAGACGCCCCGCAAGAAGTGGCGCCAAAAAAACCGCAACCCTCTCCCACAAAACCGCAACCGACAGCGACGCACACATCAATGGCAGACCTCTACAACGACCAAAGCGATGAAGAAATCCTCTCCGTTGGCGATGTCGTCAAGGGTAAAGTCATCACCATGGACGGTAGCGTCGTCTACGTCGACCTCGGACGCATCGGCACGGGAATGGTTATCGGTCGTGAAGCAAAAAGCGGACTTAGCGCTGATGGAAAACTAAAGGAAGGCTCAGAAATTGAGGCGGTTGTGACAGACCTCTACAACGAAGATGGTTATATCGAACTCTCAATCCGCGAAGCCTCCTACGAAAAAGCATGGGACGATCTCCGTGAGAAAAAAGAAAATGAAGAGACCGTCAAAGTAAAGATTTTGGAAGCAAACAAAGGTGGTCTCATCGTTGAGATGAACGGCATCACAGGATTCCTTCCCGTATCACAACTCTCCAGCAAAAACTATCCGCGCGTAGAAGACGGTGACCGCAACAAAATCCTTGAAATCCTCAAGACCCTTCTGGGCAAGGAGCTCGGCGTGCGTATCCTTGATGTCAATCAAGCGGAAGAAAAACTCATCGTATCAGAAAAAGCGGCACATTCCGATGAAGAACGCAAAGCGATCACCGGATTAACGGTCGGACACATCGTTGATGGTGAGGTCAGTGGCGTTGTTGACTTCGGTGCTTTTGTGAAGTTTAACATCAGTGATAATGAAGAAGATGGCACACTGGAAGGTCTTGTCCATATCTCAGAGCTTGCATGGCAACTCATTGACAATCCGCGAGAACTCTACAAAGTCGGTGACAAGGTCCAGGCAAAAATTATCGGCATTGACGATACGCGCATCTCACTCTCTGTGAAAGCGCTCTTAAACGACCCATGGACAACCATTGAGAAAAAATACCAAGTTGGCAAAATCTACAAAGGAACCGTCGACAAAATCAATCCATTCGGCGCCTTTGTTTATCTTGACAAAGACATCCATGGACTGGCACATGTCAGCGAATTCCAAGAAGCCTTCCCCGGCAAAAAACTTGACGAAACCGTAGAGGCCGGCAAAGAATATGCATGGAAAGTTCTCTCGATTGAACCCAAAACACATCGCATGGGGCTCCTCCTTGTGACCGGCGAAGAAGCAGAAAAGGCAGAAACACCAAACGCCGAAGAAGACAAAGCAAAGGATGAAGAAGTAAAGGAGCAAGCTCCTAAAGAAAAAGAAGCGTCTCCTGCCACAAACTAACCAGCTGTGACAACGTAGCGATAACAAAAAGACTCTTTCACGGAGTCTTTTTGTGACACAGTAGCACGCCTCTATACGACACAACACTCTTCTGCTAAAATAAAAATAATTATACGCTATACATCATCACTACTCTTATGGACATTTCTCGCCTTTTCATCATCTCCGGTCCCTCCGGCGCAGGAGAAGACTCTGTGATCAACGGACTAAGCAAAAAGATGAAAATCCACAAAGCAATCACCACCACCACGCGCGCACCACGCGACGGCGAAGTTGATGGCGTGGACTATTACTTTGTCTCCAAAGAACAATTTGAAAAAGCACTCGCAGAAAACAAAATGGCCGAATGGGCACAGCACTACAATGACAATTACTATGGCGTAACGCGCGAAGAGCTCAACCGCATCCAACAAGACGATGCCATCGGGATCTGGAAAATTGACTACAAAGGTGTGATCCACGCCAAAAAAATGTTTCCGGGAATTATTGCCATTTTTCTCATGGCAGAATCCCTTGCCGTCCTTGAAAAACGCATCCGAGAGAGAAGCGGTGTGAGCGAAGACTATGTCGCAAAACGCATGGCGTATACCAAAGAATGGCTTGAGCATATCGATATTTACGACTATACCGTCATCAACAAAGACGGACACCTCCAAGACACCATTGATGACGTGGCACGCATCATCACACATCACATAGAATCTTCCAAAAAACACCCAAAACATCCTCCTAATCCTTAGAAAAACAACCGTGCGCAATCTCATCAAACACCTCCAAAATACCAATGCGCGAGAAAACATGTGGCACCGCGGTGATACGATTGTTTTGGGTGTAAGCGGAGGCGCCGACAGCATGTGTCTGTTGCACGCATTCTCCGTGCTTGCAGACAAAGAGCATCTCACACTCATCGTCGCCCATGTGAATTATGGACTGCGTGGCAAAGCGTCACAACGCGATGAACGTCACGTCACATCATGGGCCAAACGGCTCGCCCTCCCCTATCACATCAATCATCCGCCAAAACATCTGCGCGGCACCAGCGAAAACACATGGCGAAAAGCCCGCTATGATTTCTTTGCGCGCATCGCACAAAAAGAACACGCCGACGCCATTGCCATCGCACACAACAAAAACGACCAAGCAGAGACGCTTCTGCTTAATCTTTTGCGTGGTAGCGGTCCGGATGGGCTACGTGGCATGCCCTACAACAATCATGACACACACGTTATCCGTCCACTCCTTGATGTCGCACGCGAGGATATCGTCCGCTACTGCAAAAAAAATCATATACGCTACTACAACGACAAAACAAATACCGACACACGCTACAAGAGAAATCGTATCCGCCACAGTCTACTCCCCCACCTCGCAAAACACTACAATCCAAAAATCATTGATACGCTCGCGCGCACAGCACATCTCCTCGCCCAAGATAATACACCATCACCCACTGACGAGCACTGTTTCTGGCACTACAATACCGCACAGACACAGGCAACCTGTGCACAACAGGCCTTCAACAACCTCTCCCTTGCCCAACAACGTCGCACACTAAGAACACTAACGCAAACCCTGGCAAAGCAACCGCAGGCAAGTAGCTTCGGTACGATTGAATCGTTTCGCAGGGCGATCATCAGCACAAAAAACAAACCACAGTTTGTCCACGTGCCGCCCTTGAAATGCACTGTCAAAGGTGGTATAGTTACATTTACACGTCACGTGTGACGTCTTATAGAATTATTTAATGTTCTCGATACTACATACCATTATGCAAAAACTACTCAAAAATATCTCCTTTATCCTTCTATTCTTTCTCATCTTTGTCGGCATTGCCATTCTTGCACAGAGCAAAAACGCAACCATAGAAGACATCACCCTCAACACGGTCGTCCAAGAAATCAACGAAGAAAAAGTCAAAGAGCTCACCGTCGATGGCAATGAACTCCTCATCACACTACACGAAGACAACAAAAAACAACGCACACACAAGGAACGCGAAGCGGGTCTCTCAGAAACTCTGACCAATCTCGGCGTAGACAAAGACAAACTCTCTCACGTCGCCATCACGATCAAAACGCCGTCCAAAGGCGCGCGCGCTGCCGCAAACATCCTCCCCATCGTTCTTCCCGTTCTCCTTATCGGAGGACTGATCTGGTTTATGATGGGCAAGGCAATGCGTGGCAACAACCAAGCGCTCAGCTTTGGGATGAGTCGTGCACGCATGATTGACCCAAATGACAAGAAAAAACGCACCACATTCAAAGACGTCGCAGGCAACAAAGAAGCAAAGGAAGAGTTGATGGAAATCGTTGACTTCCTCAAGGCGCCAAAGAAGTTTCTCAAACTTGGTGCAAAAATTCCCAAAGGCGCCCTTCTGCTCGGACGACCGGGCACGGGGAAAACGCTCATGGCAAAAGCTATTGCCGGTGAAGCCGGTGTGCCGTTTTTCACAATTAGCGGTTCGGAATTTGTGGAAATGTTTGTCGGCGTTGGCGCTTCCCGTGTCCGCGACCTCTTCAAAAAAGCAAAAAAGCATGCGCCGTCAATTGTTTTTATCGACGAAATCGATGCCGTCGGCCGTCAACGAGGTGCCGGCATGGGCGGTGGCAATGATGAACGCGAACAAACCCTCAATCAAATCCTCGTGGAAATGGATGGCTTTGAAACGGATACCAATGTCATCGTTATCGCAGCGACCAATCGCCCCGATGTCCTTGATCAAGCACTGTTGCGTCCCGGTCGATTTGATCGTCGTGTCACTGTAGACCTCCCCGACATCACCGATCGTGAAGCAATCCTCAAAATTCACGCCAAAGAAAAACCCCTGGCCGACAATGTCAAACTTCATCGCATCGCACAGCGCACGCCGGGATTTTCCGGTGCAGACCTCATGAACCTCCTCAACGAAGCGGCTCTCCTCGCCGGGCGACGCAATCACAAAAAAATCATGATGGACGATATCGCCGAGGCCATTGAAAAAGTCATGATCGGCCCTGCGCGCAAAAACAAACGCCTTGACAAAAATGAAACAAGCATCGTCGCCTATCATGAAGCGGGTCATGCGCTCGTCGGTGCATCACTTCACCATGCAGACCCCGTCCAAAAAGTCTCCATTATTTCTCGCGGAGGAGCGGGTGGCTATACACTTGCCGTCCCCAAAAAAGATCAGACGCTCAAATCACGTGCGCAATTTATCGATGAACTTGCCATGCTTTTGGGTGGCTATGCCGCAGAAGAACTCGTCTTCAAAGAGCCGACAACCGGCCCATCCAATGACATTGAACGCGCGACGGCACTTGCGCGTCAATTCGTCGTGCGTTATGGCATGAGCGAGTTGGGCGTACGCACCTTTGGCAAAAACGAGGATAATCCGTTCCTCGGACGCTCACTGGCGGAAACGCGTGATTACTCTGACAAAACAGCAGAGGAAATTGATCGTGTTGTAAGCAATCTCGTAGAGAATGCTCGCGCAACGGCAAAACGCATCCTCATAGAAAAACGTGATGTCCTTGATATCATCGCACAGACACTCCTCAAACAAGAAACCATTGAAAAAGATCAATTTGATGCCATCATTGCCAAAAAAGAATGGGTGGAACCGGAAAAAAGTGATGAAGAGGAGCCGGAACGACAAGCCCCCTCCAAAGAAAAAAGCTCATCCCAAAAAGAGCATGCCATCCCCATAAAAAAATCCGACACACCGCATGA
>CAZMCZ010000027.1:0-10208 GCA_964565145.1 uncultured Pseudobdellovibrionaceae bacterium
TTGGCAGACACAGTTTGCCAACCATTTTTTATTTCTTCTTTTTGTGTGGCATCCATGCGTTCGTATCTATATGCCGCCGCAGTGCCAATCATCGAGGCATTGTCGAGGCAGTATGCCATGTCCGGGATGTGATAAGAAACGGTTGGGAGATCTTTTTTGATGGCATCGCCAAGCTCGTGACGTAGTTGCGTGTTTGCACTCACGCCACCGGCAAGGATGATGGAGCTAACATTGTACGCGGAGGCAGCTCGTAGGGTTTTTTGTATCAAGACATCGGTAACCGCTTCTTGAAAGGCGTGGGCCATCGCCTGAACAAATGCTTGGGGGAGCGCACACGAGGCATAGTCTTCTTTGGAGAATTGTTTGTGATGGGGATGCTGATCTTGTAAGATGCGTTTTTGTTCTTCACGAATACGATAGAGTGCTGCGGTTTTTAGTCCGCTAAAAGAAAAATGATAGTCGTTGCTCTGAAGCATTGGTCGTGGCAACGCAAAAGAATAAGCATTGTGCTCTGCGTCATAGCGTTTTGCTTGTGCAGAAATCTCCACGCCGCCGGGATAGGGCAGTCCGAGCATGCGCGCAACCTTGTCAAACGCTTCGCCAACGGCGTCGTCTTGCGTCTGTCCGATAATTTCGTATGTGCAATGATCACGCATATGGACAAGTTGCGTATGTCCACCGGAGACGATGAGTGCAATGAGCGGAAAGGTCGGCTGTGGCGCGGTAATCCAATTTGCATAGAGATGCCCCTCAATATGATGAATGCCCAGCAAGGGCTTGTTCCAACGATAGGCAAGGGTCTTTGCCATGCTCACACCGATGAGCAGTGCGGGAATGAGTCCCGGACCGGCCGTAACGGCGATGAGATCAATGTCTTGTTGGGTCATGGTCGCTTTTGTGAGGGCTTCGTCCAAGACGGGGATGATGTTTTTGGCGTGTTCGCGTCCCGCCAGATTTGGGACGACGCCACCCCATTTACGATGAAGTTCTATTTGTGAGGAAACGATATTCGCCAAAATGTTTATGGTGGCACCTTCTTTTCTTACAAGGGCAACGGCGGTTTCGTCACACGATGTTTCAATTGCAAGTATATTCATGCTACTATTAAAGCATGAAAGAGCAAGAACGAACAGCAGATGCGCGCTGTCGTGATGAAGAGCTCATCGCGCGCGTCCAAGCGGGGGAGGAGGAGCTTTTTGATATTGTGAGTGCGCGGTATCGAGCAAAACTTCATCGCTATGTCCTCAAATATGTGCACAGCGATGACATTGCGGAAGATGTCATGCAAAATGTTTTTATCAAAGCACACAAAAACATTCAGACATTTGATACGACGCGGATGTTTTCGCCATGGATTTATCGTATTGCACACAACGAAGCCATAAATGCCATCACCGCTAAAAACAACAAAAAGACGGTTTCTCTTGACGCCTACAGCGAGCAAAACGGGGAACATCCCGTGCTGGCCGACGTTGCCGAAGTATCAATGGAAAAATGGTTTCAAGAGGAGCTTCGCGAAGAGATGGCAACGGCGATTGCGCAACTGCCGGACAAGTATGCTGACATCATCACGATGCGATTTCTTGAAGAACTTTCGTATCAAGAAATCAGTGACAAACTTCACATACCGGTCAATACGGTCGGCACGTTGGTGCGCCGTGCCAAGAAGCGTCTCTTGCAAATCATTCTGGCAAAAGATTTTTAGAAAAGGAGAAGTGTTTTATAATAGAGATGGACTTATGAGCCGTGGTGCTCATGGGGAAGAGATTTTTTTGAAAAAAAGAGATTGGTGATAGGGGGTTTGTACACAGAGCACAATATAATATCATATAAAAGAAGAGGTATGGATTTTTTGACTTTAGCGCAACAACGGTACACGACAAAGAAGTACAATCCGGCAAAGACGATTGCGCCTGATGACATTGATCGCCTCAAAGAAATTTTGCGATTAAGTCCATCGTCTATCAATAGTCAGCCATGGATGTTTCTCTTTGTTTCCAATGAAGCAGTAAAAGCAAAGCTTGCCGAGGTGTCGTATGCTAATGAGCAAAGAGTTTTGGATGCGCAGTACATTGTCGTTTTTACCGTGCTGGATGATCTTGCACTGTTAGAGCAACATATCCAAAAAGCGTCTGCACATGCAATAACGTATTATCGCGATGCCATCAAAACACAATCGGACGAGCAAATCAAGGCATGGCTTGCGCATCAGGTCTATATCTCGTTGGGCTTTTTTCTCTCTGCGTGCGCGGCGATGGGTATTGATTCGACGCCGATGGAAGGCATTGCAAAAGATGCTTACAGAGACCTTTTGGATGTACAAGACTACAAAGTCCTTTTTGCCGTAGCGATTGGACAGAGAAAGAGTGACGATGACAATCAACCGTCAATAACGCCAAAGACCCGATTACCACGGGAAGATATTATTCGGACGTATGAATAGTGATTTTTTGGCATGTGATTTTTCTTTTACGCTACCGGCGTGATGGAAGCATTGCATTTTTGCAAAAAATCTGTATAATAAACTGCATTGACAAAGAGCGGTCATTTCCGGTCCGGTCGTCTAATGGTCAGGACGCCAGGTTTTCATCCTGGTAACCGGGGTTCGATTCCCCGTCGGACTACAAAGAAAAAGATAGCACATGCTATCTTTTTATCGTTTTGTGCGCGGTTCTTTGTGGTGGTGTTTTAGTGTGTGAGTGCATCAAGCGGGATGGCGTAGACGCCACGCTCAGATGCGACAAATGCGGTGTTTGTTTTTTCATCAATACTGAAGGATGTGACACCTCCCAGTGCGTCATGTGAGAACGTCTTTTGTGTTGCAAGCGTTTCTTTGTCATGCGCCGTGAGTGTTTTATGCACGTGATCAAGCACCCAGAGCAATGTGGTATCTTTTGTGGCATAGACGTCTTGCGCCAAAACATTGTCTGGCAGGGTGAGAGGACGTTTTTGATGTTTAAAGAAGACATCGAGCGTACCGTTTTTGGCGATATAGACATTGCCGTCAATGGCCATGCCGGTAAGATCTGCAAAAATACCGTCTTTGAGCCATGTCGTTGGCGTGTCAAAGCCACCCTCTGTGCGAGCATAGCGTGTGATGGTCGTATCATCTACGACATAGAGATAGGTGAGATAGGCCCCAATGGCGCGGATTTTTGCGGTGTCAAGGGCATGGGGAAGTTTTTGCTTGTGAAATTCTTTTGTGATTGGGCTAAAAGAGTAGAGGGTGTTTTTATCCGTGACAAAAAAGAGCAAAGAAAGATCCGGCATGTAACGAGCAAAGACAATCGTGCCACTATCCTCCGGAAGGGGAACGGTTGTGGTGTGATGATCGTTGTTGTTATACAGAGCGATTGTGTTGTCCTGTGCGATGAGCGTGTTGGTATCGTTGGGGACGATTACGTGGGCATCAGGACGCTCACTCAAACGCCACGCCGTGTCAAATGTCACGGATGGGGTGTTTCCCGGTGATTGTGATTGTTCTTCTTCCTGTGGTACAGAGATAACGACCGGTTTTTTCTCTGTGACTTTTTTGATGAGGAGTGGCGTGAGGATGAGAAAAACGATAAATCCGCCAACAAACCATTTTGTCTGCGACTGCATCGTTGTCCAAAGATGCTTCATCTGTCGTGGATGCGGTAAGAGCCAGGCAAAAAGAGAGGGGCGGTGCTCTGTGGCAGGTGTGTGATGTTCGGCAGACGCGTGTAATCGACGTGCGCGAAGGCGTGTGATGCCTTTTTGTAGAGAGATAAGCATATGGCGACTTTTTCGTCCAAGCCATTCTACTGTGTGACGCAGAGCAAGAGACGCTCTATACAATGGTGAGGGCACTGTTTGAGACTCTTGATGCCGTGGCGCTTTGTACGCCAGATCATTTTGCTGTGATGGCGCAGGTTGCTGTGGCGAGGATTGCGGTTGTGAGGAGAGTCCTGACGGCGCTATGTGATCGGGTGGAGCAACCCGTGATGCCGGATTTTTTTTGGGAGCAATTTTTTGTCGTATGCGTGAGGCATGTTGTGTAATCCGTGGAAGTGTTTTGTGGAGTGTCGTGGGGACGCGCAAGAGCAAGACGACCAAGGTTTTGCGCCAGGTGGTGGTACGTTTGACTGTGAGGCGCTTGGCATCATCAAGCAAGTCTTTGGTGTCGCCAAGAATGTTTGTAATAGGCGAGGCATGTTCTCGGGGGACATCGTCACCTTTGATATAAATATGTCCGGTACGATAATCCACATATTCACGTGGACGAGCTTGTGAACGCTCCGGTGGAGGTTCGATCGGCGTTGTCGCGTTGTCATCATCACGCGGGATATGTTTATCTTTGCGTGGCGTGGCGCCAAAGGCGTTTTTGGGATAGGAAGGACGTGCACCTTCTTCTTCGCTGACTGCTGTGCGTACCGGTTCATAAATGGTTTTTTGTTCGACATCGATGATGGTCGTTGCCGCAAAAGTAGATTCATTTGTAAGTGCGGTATTGATAAATTGAAAAAAGTCCTTCGCAGAAAAGCGCAGAGCATTTTTGAGGAGGTCCTGTGGTGAGATGAGTGCGAGGAGCTCTTTTGACGTGATGATGATTTTATCGCCGACGCGCAGTGGCCCATGCGCTGTGTCGACAAACGTTTTGAGCGGATTGTTCGCCGCTTCGGGTGCTGTGAGATCTTCTGAAAGGCAAATAATATCTCCATCACGAATGAGATAAATGAAGCCATCGCCCGTAACGCTAAAAGAGATGTTTTTGTCATCAAAGGCGCAGAACACACCATCAATGGTTCCAAGCCAGTTGATGTTGTCGTGTTTTGCAAGTTCTGCCAGCGCGCGATTGCCACGGTGAAGCGCAGCTTCAAACGCTACGGTGATCTTGCGCTTGCTTACAGCAAAAAATTCTTTTTTCATTTCCGCCGTGAGAAAATTGACGACATGGGCGCTCCATGAGCTTTTATCGCGTACGATAAAAAATCCACAGATTGTCCCGAGATGCTTTTGCGTGAAGTTTACACTTTCGTAGAGAAACTGTTCAATGTAGGGGCGTCGCTTTGCATGAGATACAACAAAAACTTCTTGTGTCTGCATGGCAAGAACTTTTTTGGCTTTTTTGATGGTTTTCTTTTTGCTCACCATAGGAAGTACATTGTTGCTTTTATTATACATGAGGTAGGCACATTGATAAAGACGCGCCAAACGGCATTGACGCACGTTTTGACAAGTATGACGATCATTGGGTGTGGCGTCTGCGATGATTTTTGTGGGCGCATGTCGGTGTACGGCAATCATGCAAATGTCACAAAGGGCGATGGACGATTGTTGCAATTAGTAGTACACTGGAAGTATGGAGGGGAGCAGAGATTTATGTAATGATAATTATTATGCCAGAAGTATTAGAAACAATGTTTGGGTCAAAATCGCGAGCACGCATGATGCGATTTTTTATTTTAAATCCGGGGAAGTATTTTGATCGTGCCACCGTAGCGGAAAAAATCCAATTGCCACGCCAGAAATTACGCAAAGATTTTTCTGCTCTGCAAAAAATCGGACTGATTAAGTCACGCAAAGCACAAGGGAAAAAAGTCTTTATTTTGAACGAGCAGTTTGCTTACTATCCGGAGCTACGCGAACTCTTTATCAAGGCAAACGCCTATCCACACTGTTCCGAGGTAAAAACGCTCAAAGACATTGGACGCGTTAAACTCGTGATGGTTAGTGGTGTGTTTCTCAATCACACAAAAGCGGACCTTGATTTGCTGATTGTCGGTGATGATATTTCGCGCGCAAAGCTCAAACGATCCATTGCGGCGATTGAGGCGGAGATTGGCAAAGAAGTGCGCTACATGTCGCTTACGATTGAGGAGTTTGATTATCGTCTTGAAATGATGGACCGTTTTATCATTGAATTTCTCGCAGGTCCGCATGGCATGATCGTCAATCGGATACCGCGACTCAATCGATTTATCGCAGAAATTAAAAGCTAATTTCTTTTTATCACATCTTATGACGCTACTGTATATCCTTCTTGCCGGTGTGTTTTTGTTGGGAGCAATCAATATCATGTTGCTCCTCTCTCAGAGGAAAGCCACACAAAACACACAAGATGCCGAGCGTTTGCAAACCATTGCAAAACAGCTTGATGTTTTGGATGAGCGACAAGAACGTCTGCATACGACCGTGGATGCCAAGCTTGAGAATATTCATCGTGCCGGGCAGAATCAATTTCGTGAAGCACGTGAAATCATCGGCGACATCACAAACAAATCTGACCGCCTTATTGAGCATGTTAATCGCAAGCTTGGCGACTTGGACAAAACCAACCAAAAGATTGTTGATTTTTCTGCGCAGTTGCGCGGATTGCAAGACATTTTGAGCAATCCAAAACAACGTGGCGTCCTCGGAGAAGTTATTCTTGAACAAGTATTGTCAAACATCTTGCCAACGGGCAATTTCAAGATGCAACACACGTTTGCCAACGGCGATATCGTCGATGCCGTTGTTTTTGTCCGTGATAAAATCGTTCCGATTGATTCAAAGTTTTCTCTGGAAAACTATAACCGTTTTGTCCAAGCGCAGGAAAGCGGAGAAAAACTACAGTACGAAAAAGCGTTTATCAATGATTTAAAATTACGCATTCAAGAAACATCCAAATATATCAAGCCGGAAGAGGGGACGACGGATTTTGCGTTTATGTTTATTCCATCAGAGGCCATCTATTATGAACTTCTTGCCAATAGCATCGGTTCGGGCGAAGAAAACCTCATTCAACGTTCAGCGGGAAAGTATCGTGTGATCATCGTGTCGCCGACGTCCTTTTTGGCCTATTTGCAGACCGTGTTGCAAGGACTTAAGGCGCTGGAAATTGAGGAAAACGCGCGACATATCCAGACGCGCGTCGCCGAGCTCTCGCGTCACTGGAATGCTTTTGATGTGTATATGCAAAAACTTGCCAAAACAATGACAACGACGGTAAATCACTTCAATCATGCGTACAAAGAGCTTGGAAAAGTGGACCGTGATGTGATGCGTATTACTCAGCGCAAAGAGCAGGAAATTCTTCCGGAGGAAGTTGCGAAACCAACGATAGAGTAGTACCATAGGCGTATGCATAATCACTATTTTTCTCAAAAAGACTTTTTCGCAAAGGATAAAGCAATCACCTTTGGCAAAAATGCGCTCGTGCATTGGCTGGTCATCGCAACAAGTATTATGATTATCCTTGTTTTGGTGGGGCTTTTGTTTTATGTCCATCCATCGGTTGGCATGTTGCGTCTGCAGTACAATGTCTTTTTTGGGACGAGTTTGCATGCGCCGTGGTGGGGCGCTTATGTCCTTGTCGGTGTCGGCGCGCTCTTTTTTGCGATGGATGTTTTGGTGGCGTATATTCTTTATATTGCGCGTGAGCGTATTGCCGCTTATGCAGTACTACTGGGCGCTTTTTTTGTACAGATTGCACTGCTTGTCGCGGCGATGAGTATTGTGCTAAATAATTTTTAAGAAAATCGTGTGACATTTGTTTTTCCTAATCCGCAAACAACACAAAAACGTGCGCGACGGGCGCAACGGTTTTTGGAAGTGATTCCCGCACTGCTTACGTGGGGGACAATCATCGGGATGATCGTTTTTTCCATGTTTGTGCCAACGTGGGTTGCGATTTTTATCATTGCGTTTGATATTTACTGGATTCATCGCACCATTTTTATCGCCTTTTACTCTATACGATCATATCGTCGCCTAAAACAAGGGCAAACAATTGATTGGCTTGCTCGGTGTCGTGGTGTATCAGGCAATCTTGAACAGTACAAAAAAGACATCGCGCAACGCATCATCCTTGGGAAGGCGCACTTACACGAAACCGCACAGCACAACAAGCGCAAAGAGATTAAAGCACGCATCGCGCAGGATCGGTTGTTGTTGCAACGATTGGACCATATAAAAGAGGACGATGTCATGCCATGGGAAGATGTGCTCCACGTCGTCATGCTTCCGACGGCAACGGAAGGTCCGGAAAATATTGACCCTGCCTTGGCGGCACTCCGAGACAGTCATTATCCAAACGACAAGATTATCATCCTTTTGGCGACAGAGGAGCGTGAAGACGCAGAAAAACGCAAAAAGAAAGTAGCCGTTCTCAAAGAAAAGTATGGTACGGACTTTCGTGATTTTATCGTGAGCGTGCACAAGGTCGCCGATGGAGAGATGAAATGCAAGGCATCAAATGCAACCTATGCCGCGAAAAAATTACAGAAATATCTTGATGAAAAAAACATTGACTATAAGCGTGTCGTGTTGTCCAACTTTGACTGTGAAAGCGTTGCGCATCCCGAGTATCTCGCCGCATTGACGTTTGAGTATATCATTGACCCCAAGCGATTGCAGTACGCATATCAACCCATCCCACTCTATCACAACAACCTCTGGGAAACGAACGCCTTTGTGCGCGTGATTGTGACCAGTTCTTCTTTTTGGCATATGTTTCAGGCAACGCGCCGTGAGATGGTGACATTTTCCTCGCATGCCGAAGCCTTTGATACATTGGTAAAAGTCAATTTCTGGCCGGTTAATATGATTAGTGAGGATTCCATTATTTACTGGAAGGGGTATGCATATTTTGATGGTGCCTATGCGGTGAAACCCCTCTATGTGCCGGTGTCAATGGACGCCGTGCTTGCAGAAAATTATTGGAAAACCATTATCAATCAATACAAGCAGAAACGTCGCTGGGCCTATGGCATCGAAAACTTCCCGATTATTATGCGCGCTATCTGGCCCAACAAAAAAATAGCGACATGGGAAAAGTTGCGCATCGCCTTTGAAATGTTGGAGGGACATCACTCATGGGCGACAGCGCCGTTTATCCTGGCATTTCTGGGATGGCTACCGTTGATTTTTGGTGGCCCGGAATTCAACCAAAGCACCATCGCACACAATCTCCCCATTGTCACACGAACATTGATGACAATTGCCATGATGGGATTGACGGTGTCGATTGCTCTTTCTTTTCTCCTCTTGCCAAAACGTCCCGCGCATATTCCGCGACGCAAGTATGTTTATATGCTTTTGCAGTGGGGGCTCGTACCGATTATCGCGCCTTTTCTCGGAGCAATGCCGGCGATTGAATCGCAGACGCGTATTCTCATCAAGAAGTATTTTACCGAGTTTTGGGTCACAGAAAAAATGGTCAAAAAACCAGTCGCAAAAAAATAACTTACGTGAAGCCGTGCGTGTATGTTTTACTTCATCCCTTTTATCGTCGCAGGCATTGGAACGCTTCTACTGCTCTATGGTCTTTCGCGTGTTTCGCGGATGTGTACATTTTTTCTCTCACCAAGCACCATGCGTCACATTGGCGGAACGGGACTCGTTCGCATCGGTGGCATCGGCATGGGAATGGTGTTTTTTATCACATTGCTTCTGCACCCCGCTTTTGTCATTGATCGAGATACGGCCGTGCTTTTTTTGATTGCATTGGGCATGCTTCTTGTAGGTGTATGGGATGATGTACGCCATCTCTCATGGCGGATGCAACTCATAGCACAGATCGGCGCCGGCGCGCTCGTTGCTGTGTATGGATTGGGTGTGCGTATGATTTCATTGCCCTTTGGTGGCGTCGTGCATTTTGACAGTGGATGGTTGATTATTCTGGGCGGGGTCGTCAGCATTGTGTGGATTGTGGGCGTCATTAACGCTGTGAATTGGAGCGACGGCATGCATGGTGTCTTTGGAGGCATTGGTATGATTGCCGGCATCACACTGGCACTGCTTGCACTGCGCCCGGACGTCTATCAGCCACCGGTCGCACTTATGGCCATCGTGCTTGCCGGGACACTTGCGGGATTTACGGTGTGCAATCTCTTTGGGAAACGGGTTATTGCCGGGACGAGTGGAACGTATTTTTTTGGTTTTATGATTGCCGTTCTTGCGATTTTTGCAGGCGCAAAGATTGGCACGGCATTTCTGGTGTTGATTGTCCCGCTCATTGATGCTCTTTATGTCATACAAAACCGCCTACGAAAGGGAACCGCGCTCACAGCGCCGGATTTGACACATTTACATCATCGCTTGTATGCACGCGGTTGGTCGCAAACGCATATTATTATGACCTACTATGGACTTACGCTCCTTGGTGCAATACTTGCACTCTCTACACAGGCACTGAGCAAAGTCGTTGTCCTAGCACTCTATGCGCTTATCCTATTGGGTAGTTTTTTCTTTCTCATGCGAGAATA
>CAZMCZ010000028.1:0-10064 GCA_964565145.1 uncultured Pseudobdellovibrionaceae bacterium
AAAAAACACCTCGCATGAGATGCTTTTTATCGTCGGTGAAAAAATCTATTTTTCCTGGCGCATTTTACGCTTAAGTTCCTTCAGTGCATCATCATCAAAATGACCCAGCTTTTTCAAGCGGTCAATTTTTGCGCGAATACGATTTTTATAAATTGCCTCAGCGCGTCGTGCATCTCGTGTCTTTGGCTTCTGTGCAAAGCGCGTCCGGCGCACTTCCATCAATGATCCGCTCTGTTGTACGCGACGCGTAAAACGCTTAATCAGATTATCCGCTGATTCTCGTTCATCCTTTTTGTAGACGTATACCATAATACCAACACTCCTTTCTAAAAATGTTTTATCTCGTGTGTAGATCTGCTCTACGGTTTTTATATTTTACACCACTTCAATCTTTTCCGCAAGAGGCGCACCACCGATAAGATGGAGATGCACATGGGGAACCTCTTGTCCGCCATGCGCGCCCGT
Source organism: uncultured Pseudobdellovibrionaceae bacterium (assembly GCA_964565145.1). GTDB lineage: Bacteria > Patescibacteriota > Minisyncoccia > Moranbacterales > JALWEZ01. The sequence goes on from CAZMCZ010000028.1 coordinate 466, forward strand.
ACGAATGAGTAGTTTATAGCCATCATCGGCAATACCCTTTTCCTTGGCAAGTCGCGTCGCACACAGAAGCATCTCACTCAAAAGTGTCGCATGCTCTTGTGTCATGTCATTCATAGATGCGATGTGTTGACGCGGAATAATAAGGATATGAACCGGCGCAAGCGGTGCAAGGTCTGCAAATGCGACAACATGCTCATTGCGACACAAAAAATCACTTGGTATTTCTTTGGCGACAATTTTACAAAAAATACATTCTTCCATACGATTTTCTTTTGCTTATAAACGACACAAAAAACAATTTATCCGTTACTTTTTCTTTGTTGTTCTTTTGCGCGCTTTTGCTTTGCGCGCTGTCTTTTTTGCGCGCGTTTTCTTTTGCGCTGTCTTTTTTGCTTCTTTTTTGACAACACGTTTTGTGATTTTTTTTCGTACCGCGCTACCTACGACACGACGTGTCGGACCAGATGTTTTTCTGCGCAAGGCATTGGCCTTTTTGATTTCTTTCTTGAGGACATCGATGATTTTTTCTTGCAAGATGGTTTCTTGGATGCCGGAGACCATGTTTTTGACAATTACCGTCTCATCAAGGGCTTCTTTTTGCCCGACGATAAGAGCGATATCCACACCGAGCTTGTTTGCTTGTCGCAGTTGTGATTTGAGGTTGCCGTGCCCGAAGCTTTCCGCTACGAGAATACCCTCATTTTCAATATTGGCAAACATGCGCAAGCTTTTCTTTTTGGCGAGGTCACCCAACTGCGCAAGAAAGACACGTGGACGTGGTGGCGTATAGCGCTTTGCCTTAACACGTTTCATCTCGAGGACGAGACGATCAATGCCAAAAGCAAAACCGATTGCCGGCGTCGGCTCTGCGCCAAACATTTCCAAAAGTCCATCATAGCGTCCACCACCACCAAGCGCATGACGCTTACCGGATTCATCTGTGGTAAAAATCTCAAAGACTGTCCGCGTATAATAATCCATACCACGCACAAGACGTGGATTGATAACATAGGAGAGGTCAAGCTCATCAAGATATTCCAACAAATTTTTGAAGTGCTCTCGTGATTCTTTGTCAAGGTGGTCAATGGCTTGCGGTGCGCCGGCACACACTTGAATGACTTTATCGTCTTTCGCATCAAAAATGCGCATGGGATTTACGGCGATCATTTCACGATAGCGACTTGGCAATTTGCTTTTCTTGGATTCAAAATATGCTGTCAATAATTCTTTGTATGCCTTGCGCGATTCAATCGTGCCGATGGAATTGACATGAAATTGCACGTCTTTGATGCCTAATTTCTGCAAAACACGATATGCAATTTGGATAACCTGCGCATCCAACACGGGATCATCTTCACCAAAGATATCAAAATCTGACTGAAAAAACTCTCGATACCGTCCCTCTTGCGGTCGATCATAGCGGTAAACGGAGCCAATAGAAAAAAGTTTAATCGGTTTTGGCAACACACTCATGCCGTGTTGGATATACGCTCGCGCTTTTGCCGCCGTCATCTCCGGACGCAGTGCGACTTTGTCACGCCCCTTTGTCGTAAAAGAATACATTTCCTTATCAACGATATCCGTACCGGATCCAATCGGACGCTTAAAAATGTTTTCAAATTCCACAATCGGCGTGTCCATACGCGCAAAACCATATTCCTCCGCTTCTAATTCCAATACTTTTCGCACCTGTTGCCAATACGGCTGGTCAGCCGGCAAGATATCACGCATCCCCCGCACACTCTGCAAAACCATTGGCTCTTCTACAGTCGTTTTCTTTGTCTTCTTACTCGCTTTCTTTTTTGCCTTCATAAACAATTGCACTAATAATTAAAAATAACCGCAACAATACGTCTCACTAAAAAACACGCGCCGTCGTAAAAGGAAATGCGCGTAACATGACACGCCCAACGACAGACGTTTTTTTAACCGGCCCGAAAACACGTGAGTCGCTACTCGCACCACGATTATCACCCAAGACAAAATACTCATCAGCACCAAGGGAAACCTTCATCGTGCCGTTTGTTTTTCGTCCGGCGGGCAGATAAGCGCTTTCATCAAGGACAAACCCTTCCGGATGATCAACATTGTAGATTTTTACAACGCCATCATTAATCTCAACCGTCTCGCCCGGCAAACCAATGACTCGTTTAATATAGAAATCTTCATGTTTTGTCGGTGCACGGAAAACAACAACCTCCTGACGCGCAAATTCTTTGCGTGGCTCAATGTGGACCTTGTCACCAAAGAGTGAAATATTTTTATAACCGAATTCATTGATGATAAGATATTCTCGTCCATGAAAATTCGGCTCCATGCTGGCGCCTCGTACGATAAATGGCTGGAAGAGGAAGATGCGGATCGGCACAATGATAACAAGTGCCAACACAAACATCTTCACGACCTCGACAATAAAACTACGCATGGACTCTTGTTCTTTGTGCTGTGACATAAAATTAAATAAAGTAAAAAGACCTTATATAAGGCAAGTAATGACAGTATAACACATTTTGTACGCCAGAGCAAGTCGTTCTCTGCTCCCCTTGCCACACAGACAATGCAACACCCACACCCACCCGCAACACCATCGTACATCGCCATAAACTATGATAAACTATATCTATGGACAGCCTTCGCAAACAACATTCCTCTCCACAACCGTCACCTCAACCGGTGCCGTCTTTGCATCCACAAACACAAACAAAAGACATGTCGACCGCACGACCTGCGCACCATCACAAGTCCAAAAAATCACCAAGAGAGCAGTTTCACAAAATGGTCATGATTGTTATCGGGATTTTTATAACGTCTATTATTATTTTTGTGGGCTTTTTTCTCTACCGCATTGTCGCAGTGACACAACACGTAACCATGCCGGCACAACAACAAACACAGGAGGAAAACCCCCAAGAACCGCAAAAAGCGCCAACCTTCATTTCCACACTCACAGATTTAGCACGCAAATCAGACGAAACAATCCTTAAGGGCTATCATGATGGTCGCATTAACATTTTGCTCTTGGGCATTGCCGGCACGCAAAAACCCGGCGCCCTTTTGACGGACACCATTATCCTTGTCAGTATCAATGTTTCCGATCACACCGTGGCATTTATTTCGCTACCACGCGATTTAATCGTGCCGTTTGACAAAAGCTTTGTCAAAATTAACAGTCTCTACGCCCGTGGCAAAAAAAATCACAAAGACATCGCCTACATCATCGATACTGTAAAAGACATCACCGCACAAGACATTCACTACTACATTATTATGGACTTCGAAGGATTTACCCAACTGATTGATGCCTTGGGCGGTATCAATGTTGACGTGCCGTTTGACCTCCATGACACACGCTATCCCGGACCAAACTATAGCTATGAGACATTTGATATCACTGCGGGGCTTCAACACCTCGACGGCGCCACAGCCCTCAAGTATGCACGTTCACGACACAGCGATCCGACAAGCGACTTTGGTCGCGCTGCACGACAACAACAAGTCCTCCGCGCCATACGCAACAAGGCCTTTACGCGCGGGACGATCACAAACCCACGCAAAATCAATGCCATCCTTGATGCCATTGGCGAGCATATCTCTATGAATATCGCGCCCAAAGAAATTCCCGCCTTTGTGGCCCTTGTAAACAATTTAGACACGCAAAACATTACAACCATCGTCGTAGATGCATGGAAGCCACGTAGCTTACTGCGATCGGCTCGTCGTGGCAACCTCCCGGGACTGGTGCCACGCAGTGGGGATTGGAGTGAGATTCGCGAACTGGCAACCACCATATTTTCCCGCGACAAAAAACAACAGCGCCGTGCACGTCTGATCGCGGAAGACGCCTCTGTACGTATCATCAACATGAGTGGCAACGCCCATGTAACACAGCATCTCCTCACACTCCTCAAAGAGCGTGGACTTGAAAACATCACGACGCAACAAAAACCCGCAACCGTCCCAACGCAACAAAAAACCATTATTTACGATCGCACCAATGGTCGTGCCATCTATTCTCTTGATGAATTAATCCTACGCACACAGGGCGAGACGACAACGACAGCGCCAAAAATCCTCTCAAAAATACAAAAAAAGAATGCCACATTCTCTGAAGACATCATCGTCCTTGTTGGGAAAGACCTCATCGCAAAATTTGGCGACGCAGATATCTCCAAAGAAGAAGTGGAAAAATCAAATAAAAACTAACCATGACCACACCACACATCATCATCGCCCTTGGCAATCCCACAGAAACCTATGCCACCACACGTCACAACGTGGGGTTTCTCTTCGCTGATTTTTATGTCGCACAAAAAGCCCTCGCGCCCTTTACGCACAAAAAGAAATTACACGCAAGTTGCTCCATAAATATCTGCGCCTGCACAAAATGCATCATCGCAAAACCAACAACCTACATGAACCACTCAGGCACCGCCGCACGCGCCCTTGTCTCCTATTACGATAGCGCACCGACAGACCTCATCGTCATCCATGATGATCTCGATATCGCCTTTGGTGCATATAAAATCTCGCGCAATAAAAACGCCGCCGGACACGGAGGCGTGCAAGACATCATCACCCATCTCGGCACAAAAGATTTCACGCGCGTACGCATTGGCATTGATGCGCGCAATCACCAACAGCGCCAAAATCAACCGGGCAGAGACTACGTCTTGGGACAATTCTCCGCAAAAGAAAAAGCTCTGCTTCCTGATATCTTTCACGCCATTCTCAAAGAAAAAATCTTCTCACGATAAACACCAATGCGTCCACACAGATACGCAAGACCTCACTCTATATCAAATACATCCAGATGTTTGGATGTTTGTGTGATAATTTCCTGCATGGGAAAATCTCTATACGTAGCGATATAGTTCTCATTATTGATGCGTGTCGCGGGATTTTTGGCAACGAGAGAACAACAATCTTTATATGGTTTAATGCTTTCTTCATACAAGTCATACGCACGCGACAGAGTTATAATTTCTTCTTTGCACATTCCGACAAGCGGACGCAACAAAAGCGCATCCACTCCATGCATCGCCGCGCGCATATTTTCCGGCGTCTGACTGGCCACTTGCGCCAAAGCGTCTCCGTTGATAAGCATCTGATAGTTCTTCTCCCCCGCTATCTGTGCCGCACATTGATGCATGAAGTTTTTGAAAAAGATTACCTGCAAACGCGCCGGTACGCGTTCTTGCACGGCAAGATCAAAAAACGTATAAGGCACGAGGTAGAGTTTTGCGCCACGTGGCGCAAACCGATTGAGACGCTTGATGATCTCCGGCATTTTTGTTTTCAAAACGTCACTGTTGTGTGCAAAAGTATGAAAATGAATATAATCCACCGCCACACCGCGACGCATCATGCGCACAGCGGAAACGGGAGAGTCAATGCCACCGGAAAGCAATACCAATCCCTTCCCGGAGCTTCCCACAGGCAAACCGCCCATGCCACGATAACGTTTTTGAGAGATAAAAATTTCTTCGTGATCAACGACAATTTTTATTGTGTGCTCTGCGTGTTTATAATCACATTTCAAGCCCTTCTGTGATGCGATAGCCCCAAGCGTGGCATTGATTTCCGGCGAGGTCAGTGCAAAACGCTTATCCCTGCGCCGTGTGTCAAACCGCACCAGCGTCACACCGTCCAGTGCCCACGCCGTAAAAATTTCTTCAACGGCCTGTGTGAGGTGTTGCATGTCTCTCTTTAGTGACTGCACAAAAGTAAAAGTCGCAATCCCGGGAATATGTGCCAATGCATCAATGACCAGAGATTGATCTCCCTGGTAGCGCAGTGTGATAATGCCCTGTGCATGCGAAAGTGTGGAAATCTCTCCACCGGATCGCAAAACCTGTGCACGGATATTATAAAGCAAACGATCAACAAACGATGTCTGATTCTTCCCTTTCAACCACAATTCCCCCACGCTAATACGTATATGATGTATATGCTGTTGTATCATAAAAAAAGTATAGACCATTATCACAAAAAAAGAAAGTAAAAAAAGACAACTCTGTCCATTGACGAGTGGCATGGCAAGGAGGAGGGCGCCATGGCCAACTGGATAAACCAGCTCAATGGACAAAGTTGTCTTTTCTTTGCCAACACGTCACTATAGCAAACCTATGCATTTTTGTCAAGGTATGAAATAATAAGACTATTAACCCCCTAGCCATATCATGTCGTGAATACTGCAGATGACAAATACCTCCATGCGCTAAACACCATTTCCGGTGTCGGCACACAGAAACTGCGCCTTCTGTTTGCACACTTTGATAATGCCAAAGACGCGTGGCACGGCACAAAAACCGCCTACGAAAAAGCCGGCCTGCCAAAAAAAGTCACTACCGCACTCCTCAAAGCCCAAAAAACACACGATCCCGATGATTTATGGATACCGCTTGACAAAGAACACATCACGCTTGTAACACAAAAAGACCCCCACTTCCCTCAACAACTCAACGACCTGCCCAATGCGCCGTTGTTTCTCTATGTTCGTGGTAATGTAAAAATTCTTCGTGAACGATCTGTCGCCATTGTTGGCTCACGCAAGTTTTCATCCTATGGCAAACAGGTTACCACGCGACTTGCCGAGGATTTGAGCGCTCATGGCATACATGTCGTAAGTGGCCTTGCGCTTGGCATTGATGCGATTGCACATCGCGCTGTCTTGCATCGTGCCGGCAAGGGCAAAACGATTGCCATTCTCGGTGGCAGTATTGATGATGCATCGATTGCGCCACGCACACACACATCACTCGCTCATCACATTCTTGCCAACGACGGCGTCCTCCTTTCCGAATACCCGCCACCGACAACGCCCAGCAAAGGCACCTTTCCGGCGCGCAACAGACTCATGGCGGGCATTGCCTCAGCAACACTTGTCACTGAAGCAATGCGAGATTCCGGCACGCTGATCACAGCAGAGATCACAACGACATTGCAACGTCCCCTCCTTGCCGTACCGGGATCCATCTTTTCACCGACAAGTGTCGGCGTGCATGACCTCATCGCAGAAAAAAACGCACTCCTCATACGCAACGTCGATGACATCTTGCACGCGATCGGCATAAAAAAAGAACACCCGACATCTCAAGCGACCTACACACCATCAACAGACGCCGAAAAAATCATCATCACACTTCTCCAAAAGCATCCACAAGGTCTTTCCATTGACAAAATTATCCGACATACTACACTAGAGGGAACAACGGTCAGTGGCACGCTCGTTCTCATGGAGATGGCAAATGCCATTGAAGATCTCGGCGGTGGGATTTATGCATGCAAAAAAGGCATCACTCTCCACACGTGACAAAAAAGCATCACCGGAAGTAATCACTCCACAAACATCATCATATGAAACTCCTCATTGTAGAGTCCCCCACAAAAACAAAAACCATTGGAAAGTATCTCGGTAAAGACTACACGATAACGTCTTCGGTGGGCCACATTCGCGATCTCCCCAAGTCCAACAAAATCGCCATTGACATTGACGCCGGCTTTGTGCCACACTATGAAATCTCCAAAGACAAACACAACGTCGTCAAAGAATTAATCGCACTTGCCAAAAAAGCAGAGACTATTTATCTCGCAACCGACCCTGACCGTGAAGGAGAAGCCATTGCATGGCACATTGCAGAACTGTTGAAAGACGCAAAAATCGACACTAAGAAAATGACGCGTGTAACCTTCAATGAAATCACCAAAAGCGCCGTCAATGATGCTCTCAAACATCCCAGAACCATTGATCAAAACCTCCGCAAAGCACAAGAAGCCCGTCGCGTCCTTGACCGTCTCGTTGGGTATGACCTCTCCGGCATCATCTGGAAAAAAGTCCGCTACGGACTTTCTGCCGGGCGCGTCCAATCTCCGGCACTGCGCATTCTCGTAGAACGCGAAAAAGAAATAAGGGCATTTATCCCGGATCTTTTTTGGACGATTACAGCAGACCTCAAAGCCACACAGTCCGACGTCCTTACCTTTACCTGCAGTGAAGAACCCAAGGCGCGCATGAGTGATAAAAATGAAAAGGAACAAGAAAAAGAACGCCAAAAACAGCAAAAACGTGTCGACGATATCCTTGCAACAGGACAAAAAGGCACATGGATGATCACAGACATCAAAGAATCAAAAAGAAAGAGAGCGCCATCAGCTCCCTTTACAACCTCGACACTGCAACAAGCCGCAAGCTCGCGTCTTGGACTCTCACCGGCGCGCACGATGGGCATTGCTCAACAACTCTATGCCAACGGCCACATCACCTATATGCGCACGGACTCTGTCACGCTAAGCAAAGACGCCCTTTATGATATCAAAAAAACCGTCACGCAAGAATTCGGCGCAGAAAACTACGAAAAACGCGTCTACAAATCTCGTAGCAAAAACGCACAAGAAGCGCACGAAGCAATCAGACCATCAGACGTCAGCAAGGCGACTGCCGGCGCCAATGAAGATCAGAAAAAACTCTACGCTCTTATCCGTGCACGCACACTTGCCTCACAGATGATTGATGCCGGCGTCAAAAACACGCGTCTCGTCGCAAATACCACAGATCAATCCCTGCCGGACTTTCGACTCACCGGCGCACAGGTGATTGTGCCCGGCTGGCTCTTGGCAGACCCTACTGCAAGAAAAGAAGATGTGGATCTCCCACAATTAGCCGTTGGTGAACAACTGACCCTCCATGATATAAACGCACAGCAAAAAGAGACGACACCTCCGCCACGCTACTCTGAAGCCGGACTTGTCAAAGAATTGGAAAAGCGTGGCATCGGACGACCAAGCACCTACGCATCGATTATCAAAACCATTCAAGACCGTGGCTACGTCGAAAAAGACGGCCGTTCTCTGAAGCCAACGGACACCGGTGAAGTCGTCAGCGATTTCCTTTCCAAGCATTTCAAAAAGTATATCTCTGATACCTTCACGGCAGAAATGGAAGACGAACTTGATGAGATTGCACGCGGTGAAAGAGAATATGAGAAAACACTCAAAGATTTTTACACACCTTTTTCCAAGGACATCGCACAAAAAGAAACTCTTGAAAAAGCGACAGACCTTGGTGAGGCCGACCCCGCAATCACCTGTCCAAAGTGTGATGGTGCGATGATTATCAAACTGAGCAAAACCGGTAAATTTCTCTCCTGCAAAAAATTTCCCGCTTGCAGTGGTGCACGTACCATTGACGGCAAGGCCCTTGAAGGACCCAAAGAAACCGGTGAAGATTGTCCACAATGCGGACCAGAGGCCAAGCCTCGCGCCAAAACACATGGCAGACTTATTGAGCGAGAAGGTCGCTTCGGAAAATTCATCTCATGCAATAACTATCCAAAATGCAAATTCATCAAAGAAGACCCCAAAGAAGTGGAAAAGAAAAAAACGGGTGTGCCGTGTCCCATGTGCAAAGATGGAGAGATGATGGAACGCAACGGACGCTTTGGCGTGTTTTATAGTTGTACCAACTACCCCGACTGCAAAAATGCAATCAAGGCAAAGCCCACCGGACGCTACTGTACATACATCCGTGATGATAAGAAAAAATGTGGCGCACTCATGATGGAAGGAACCAAGACGATTCCCGAGCGTTGCTCTGACAAAAC
>CAZMCZ010000029.1:0-10022 GCA_964565145.1 uncultured Pseudobdellovibrionaceae bacterium
TGTTGGCTACCGCCCTAGATTGCCAGTCTATGGGCCTCCGGGCAACCAGCTCATTGAGCCGGAAGATACGTGGCGCCCAGACCATCCGTTTAGGCGCTAAAATGAAAACAATAGCCGATAGCATTAACCGCTATCGGCTTTTACATTTTATAAAAGAATAACTCTTCTCATGCTGAAATATTTGTCCTTAATACGTGTAGTAAACACCTTTTTAGAAGGATACTATCTTATCACTAAGTCTAATACAGGTCTATGTTTTCCTGCACCATTCCACGATGGACGTGGATTGTTTTGGTTGCCGTAAGCGCCGTATCAAGTGATCCATGCGAAGAAACCTTCATGATATACGTGCCGTTTTTTACAAAAAGCATATAGCGTCCCAATTCATCGGACACTGCAAAATATTCTCTCTTTGTGGGGGTTTCCGGCGCGTAAAGACTAATAAGCGCAAATGGTGCCGGCTTCCCAGTCGTGCCATATCGCACGATGCCCGGGCGCTTGGTAAAGAGATAATACGTAACGAGAAAAATAACGCCATAAAGTAGAATAATGATGCCGTTTACCACCGTATGTCTAAGAAAAAACATCACCAAAGAAGAGAAAAACCCCAGCAACATGATGAAAAAAGAGCTCTTCATAAGCACGTCGCCCATGTAGCGCATAAAGCTCTTTGTGAACTGTTTTTTGTGAGTGGTCACTTGTGGCGCAAGCGCAATGTTGATGGAAATCACATCGTCCTTTTTCACGTGAAACGTTTCCCCCGTATAGACATCGCCGTAGAGCACATCTTTCGTATCACGAAGAACTTGCTTGTAATTCTTTTTTTCAACACGCAATCGATAACGACCCTGATCTGCGAGAAAGCCATAGGTCCCATAGGCGCCCGTCATAACACGATCAACGATAATGCCATCATCATTTAACAATAAAACGCGTGCACCAACAATGGCACAGCGTGTCTCACGATCATAGACCGTGCCCCATGTCGTGCGTTTACGATAGAAAAGAAAGCCAAAGAGCGACAGGAGGCGGACAAGAGGATTGGATGGTGATAGTGGCTGAGAAAACAACGCTATGACAAAAGCGGTTGTTGCCGTGGCGATTGATGCCGTTGTAATCTTTTGCGCCATATGGGCGATGTCGGTATGCGCTGTTTGTGTGCGTTGCTCATGTTTTGAATAATTCTCATTGGCAACCGGTTGCGCTTTTTGTTCTGTTGCGGATTGTTCACCGGCATGCTCCTGTGGTGCAGGGCTCTCCTCTTCCGATGGTGTAGGTATTGTGGTAAATGATACGGATGGTCCCTTTGGGCGTGACGCAGAAGGAGGTGGCGCGAGTACAGTACTGCTCGCAATGACCTCTTCCTCCTCAGGTGTGTCTTCGTCCATTTCACACGTTTTTGATGTTGCATACGGACTATACAATGTTCCCGTATCCAGATTGCGGTACGCGCGTACTTTATATTTATAAGCATCTCCGGCATCGACCTTTTTATCTTTGTACGATGTCCCATCTGCGCCGACGAGGACTTTGCGCTCTTTATAGGATGCGTGATTTTTTTTGCGTAAGATGATAAAACCATCGACGTCGTCATTGCTGTTATCCCATGTAATTTTGATATCGTGATCCCGACATGAAATCTTTATATTTTGTGGCGCTGTGAGCACAGGAGGTGCTACAATCGGCTCATCGACGTCGTCAATAGAAATCGAAAATGTTTTGTCATACGTAAGCGTGCCATCGGAAACACGCACACAGATCTCATAGAGATTATCACCATTGGCATCTTGCGGTGCCTCAAAGTCAAAAGAGATTGCGCTGGTAAGTTGCGTCCCGCTAATGGTAAAAAATCCATTGTCCGGCGCAGAACATCCAAGTGTATATATCTGTACAGGAGGGTCATTTTCTCCGTCGTCGCTACTGGAAAGTGTGCCGATAATACTCCCGCTTGCGCTGTTTTCCGGTAGTGTCGTTTTTGTCAGGGCAATGTCTGTCGGTGCCGTGTTGATATCAGTGATGGTGATTAGCAGTGTCGCCGTCGTTGCCAGCATTGGTGTGCCGTCATCACTGACGCGAATATCCACAGCATAGACATTATCACCATCGGCATCTTGTGGCGCCTCATAGTTTGGCGTAATTTGCATCGTTACAACGCCTGTCGTCGCATCAATACTAAACAATGCGTCATCAGCACCACTGCCTGCAATGGCATAGGTCAGTGTCTGTCCGGCATTTGGGTCGGATGCATCGGCTGAAACATCATATGAGACCGCGCTGTTCTCTGGAACTGTTTGTGCTACCGGTGTAAATACCGGTAAATCATTACTCAATGCATACGTGCCGGCTTTTGGTGACGGCGTGCAACTATCAAGCCAATCTGTCGCCGTATCAGTATCATCACTTGTGCTACGACAGATGCTCTCACCATTATTGGCATCAGCATATGCGCCACTTCCCCATGATACATAATCAATTGTTGCGCCGGTAAGGACCGGACCATCGCGCAACGTCAGTTCATCCGTGCCACTGTTATTGAGTCGAAGACACTCCGGATATGTTGGACCGGCGCCGTAACAATTTGGTCCTTCCATATCAAGGTCCGGCACGATGCCCGAATGCTCAACATTAAATCCCGCTGTATCATTTACGACAAGAAGATACCCGCCCGAAGGAATAATCGTTGATGGCGGAAACGTATATGATTGTGGCGGTGGACCGGAGCCTTCCGCAATACTCCAGCCACCAATGTCAATCGGTGCCGTCGTCGGATTAAAAAGCTCAAACCATTCCGCTTCATTTTCGGCTGCGCTTGGGTCAAATTCTACTTCTGTGATGATGATGTTATCCCCGCCCGGCGTCGCGAGCGCAGATGATGCCAAAAACACGCTCAAGAGCACGACAACAAGCATGACAAAAAAGACCTTCACCCCATTACCTAATTGGTTTATTTTTTCCCACTCGTATTGTTTGTCCATAACTATATTATACACTCTTTATCCACAGACTTCTAGTTGTGTCTTCACATATCATCCTTGCCAAAACATTCTTGAAGAAATGGCTTATTGTTGCTATGATAAGTGTATTGACACGCTCTAACACGATTTTATGCACAAAAAATACACCGCGCCGTACGACCCGCAAAAGACCGAATCCGCAATCTATAAAATGTGGGAAGCGTCCGGCTATTTCAATCCCGACAATCTCCCGCCGGTAGATGGCAAAGAGCGCACAGAAACCTTTTCTATCGTGATGCCACCACCAAATGCCAATGGTCGGCTCCATGCCGGTCATGGCTCTGATTTTGTACTCAAAGACATCATGGGACGCTATCACCGCATGCGTGGCAAAAAAGTCTTGCTTCTCCCGGGTGCAGATCACGCCGGCTTTGAGACACAAGGTGTTTATGAAAAGAAATTACAAAAAGAAGGTCGCTCACGCTTTGGTATGGATCGCCAAGCGTTGTATGATGAAATCTACGCCTTTGTCATGGAGCACAAGCACATCATGGAAGATGATGTCAAAAAACTTGGCACATCATGCGATTGGTCTCGCAATACCTTTACATTACAAGACGACGTGGTAGAGCGCGTCAAAAAAACATTTATCACCATGTACAACGATGGCATGATTTATCGTGGAAAGCGCTCCATCCACTGGAATCCCAAGTACAAGACCTCTCTGGCAGATATTGAAACAACCTTTGAAGACCGCAGTGAGCCATTTTACTATTTTCAATATGGGCCGTTTGAAATCGGGACATCACGCCCTGAGACAAAGTTTGGTGATAAATACGTCGTCATGCATCCTGATGATGAGCGGTACAAAGACTGGAACGAGGGTGACACGTTTGAGACGGAATGGATCAACGGGAAAATCACCGCAACGGTATTAAAAGATGAAGCCATTGATATGGATTTTGGCACCGGTGTCATGACTATTACACCGTGGCACGATGCAACGGATTTTGAGATCGCGCAACGTCACAACATTGACTACGAACAAATCATTGACTTAGATGGTCGTCTGATGGACATTGCCGGTGAGTTTGCGGGCCAAAAAGTCCACATAGCTCGCCCGGAAATCGTAAAAAAACTGCAAAAAAAGGGACTCGTCACAAGAATAGAAGAAAACCACACACATGCCGTACGTGTGTGTGAACGCACCGGCGTTGTACTGGAGCCACAGCTGATGGATCAATGGTTTGTAAAGATGAAACCGCTAACAGAACTGGCACTGCAAGCGCTGGCAGAGAAAAAAATATCCTTTGTCTCCAAGCAGTTTGAAAAGACCTTTGTCCACTGGATGGAAAATCCGATTGATTGGAACATCTCTCGACAGATTGTCTGGGGCATACAAATCCCCGCGTGGTTCAAAAATAAAGGCCAAGACAACGAAGAAATCCGCGTGCAACAAGAAGCGCCGGACGGTGCCGGCTGGGAGCAAGACACCGATACGTTTGATACGTGGTTTTCTTCCGGTCAGTGGCCACTACTGACACTCAAATTTCCCGATGGCAAAGATTTCAAAGAATACTATCCGACAGATGTCATGGAAACGGGACGTGATCTCGTGTTTAAGTGGGTGCCCCGCATGATCATGTTTGGGCTCTATCTGGCAAAAGACGTCCCATTCAAAGACATCTATCTCCACGGCATGATCCTCGATGGTAAAGGACAAAAGATGTCAAAATCCAAAGGCAACACGCTCTCGCCGATTACGCTTGCCGATACCTTTGGGACCGATGCAACGCGCATGTCTTTTATCGTCGGCAACACGCCGGGAAAAGACATGTCACTCACCGAAGACAAGGTCCGCGCCTATAAAAAGTTTGCCAACAAACTGTGGAATGTTGCGCGATTTGTCTATGATAATACGGAAGACTTTAGCGAGCACTATCGTCGTGGTTCTTTTGATACTGCACTCCTGTCGCGCGATGCGCAAGCGGTTCTGGAAAACATCGCAAACATCAAAAAAGATATTGGGAAAGATATCGAAGAATACCGCCTGTATATGGCAGCGGAAAAAATCTATCATTATGTCTGGCACGAGTTTGCCGATCGTGTCTTGGAAGCGACAAAACCCGCACTCAATGGTGATGATGAAGCAAAAAAACAATCTGCACAATATGTACTCCTCACCTCGTTAGAAAATATTCTTAAAATGCTTCATCCCTTCATGCCATTTATAACCGAAGAAATATGGAAGGATTTCCCCAAAAAGGAAGACAACCTACTCATGGTTGAGAAATGGTAAACAGGCAAAAAAAGACATTATGACTTTTGTACACGCAGTCCGACTCTTTATCTTTGGCGTGCTTGCCGTCTGTGGCGCGCTGTTGATGCAACTACTCTTTTTTATGGTGCCGTTTTTTTCACAAAACGCGCTATCACAAGCAACGACCGTAACCCCATCAATTGTATTGACGCTCCTGATCATCATTCTGAGTGAGGAAATCATACGTGCCATCATGATTGTCCGCTACAAGCAACTCTTTCTTCTTCCGGCACCACTTTTTTCCGGAGTGTTTTTTGGCAGTGGTTTTGCAACCATAGAAGTACTAAGCGCACTCAACAATCCCTCGATTAGTACGCATGTTCTTTCCCTGCTTGGCATTATACTGTTGCATGTTGCCCTTAGCACACTGCTCTTCTTTGCGCTTCGCGCATCACACCACGGCACAGCACGGTTTTTCTTATGCGTGTTTATCAATATCTGCGCGCATCTACTCTATAATATCGTTGTTTTTCTGCGGTAGCATTTCTTGCCTATTTTACATTTTTCTATTATAATGAAAGTACAATTGCTAATAATATACATATGCGAAAAGAAAAACGATCTTTTTTAGATAAATTTACCGGTGCCGGTGAGACCATCGCGCCACAAGAAGAACGACAATCTATGCCGATTTATAACGATGATGCGGAGATGGAAATGCCTATTTCACAAAATACGCAAGCACCGCCCACAGAAGAAACCACGTGGAACGAAGAGTCTGCTACCGATGAAGAAGGCCAACTCACAATTGATGTCTATCAGACAGATAATGATATCATCATCAAGTCAACCATTGCAGGCGTCAAGCCGGAAAACCTTGATGTAAGCATCAGCAATGACATGATCACCATCAAAGGTGAGCGCATCCAAGAAGACGAGGTCGCCGATGATGACTACTACTATCAAGAATGTTATTGGGGATCGTTTTCTCGGTCACTTGTACTCCCGACAGACGTCCTTGTCGATAAAATTGACGCCACACTCAAAAACGGTATTCTCACCATTCGCCTCCCAAAGGCAGACACCACCAAAACAAAGAAAATCCAAGTACGTGGATTCTAAAAAATTTTTTGGACAAAAGAAAAAGGTGTCTCATGCACCTTTTTTCTTTTTATAAAAACATTTATGCGTTTTCTTACACCACTCATCGTTGCATGGTTGGTCCTCCTCCAGCCACTTTCTGCGCAAGCACGTGTTGCCGTTGATAAACCACTTTCACACTTACCAAAGACCTTTACAATTATCATCGGTCAAAAATCATACCCTGTCAAAAAAGATGTCTTACATACATGGTTTCGTACCATACCGACACTTTCCTATCATCCGGGCACGCATGCCGAAATAGAAAACACCACCATCTGTCCGGTCGTTTTGGAACCCTGCGATCTGCGCCTGTCCCTGCGTGCACGTAATGCAATCACCATAACAGATTCCTACGTCCCCAATGTCCACACAATCACTGATTACATCGTCAATTTAGAACACGCTATCGGCACACAGCCACGCAATGCTCGTCTCGGCATCACCAATGGCGTTGTTACTGTTGTTGCTCCACACAAAAACGGCATCGGGATCAACGTAGATACTGCCGTAAAACAAATTGTCACCGCGCTTTATGCAAATCAACAATCCGTTACGCTGGACTTCGATGAACAGCAAGCGACCGTACGAAGTGATAACTATAAACAACTGGGTCTTGTAGAACGTATTGGTGAGGGTGTGAGCGATTTTAGCGGTTCCACACTAAGTCGCATCCACAATATCAAAACAGCGGCAGAAAAGTTTGATGGTATTCTGATTGCGCCCGGTGAAGAATTCTCCTTTGTAGAGCACTTGGGACCCGTTGATGGCGAACATGGATTTAAAAAAGAATTAGTCATCAAAGACAATCAAACAAAGCCGGAATACGGTGGTGGCATTTGCCAAGTATCCACAACGGTTTTTCGTAGTGCGATTCTCACCGGTCTCAAAATTACACAACGACGTAATCACTCCTATCCCGTACACTATTACTATCCTACAGGATTTGATGCAACGGTCTATGTGCCACAGCCCGATCTCCGCTTCAAAAATAACACCAGTCACTACATCATGCTTCACATGATGATGGACGTCGCAAAAAAAGAACTCGTCTTTCAAATTTATGGCACAAAAGACGGCCGTCATGTTAAAATGGTTGGTCCGGTTGTCACAGAACGTCATCCCGACGGCTCAATGAAAACCTACTTTACACAAACCGTTACCGATGCCAACGGAAAAACCATCATTGATGACGTCTTTCGCAGTAACTACCGATCACCAAAAGATTATCCACAACCGGGACAAGAAGTGCAGAAATTCACCACCAAACCGAAAAACTGGTCAAAAAAACAATGGAAAGCTTATAAGGCTACTAACGGACTCTAATGCATACCCACAAAGCAAACCGTGACGTTCTTGCATGGGATGTTCTCCAAGAAGCGCTTGCTCAACAAACACTCACACAAAAATCGCTCCTTCTCGTAGAAAACTACAGCGAAGAGATTGCAACGTATTGTCAAACACACACACACAATGTCACGCATTGGAATCGTCGCTATCACGAGATCTTCCCCGCTTCCACAATGGCGCCGGAAGGCACCTATGACATCGTCATTATTCGCCTACCCAAATCCCATGCGTTTTTTGATATGATACTGCATGTCATCGCACCGCTTCTTGCACCAAAGGCCAACGTCATCGTCTATGGCATGACGGATGAAGGTATCAAAGGCGCAAAGAAAAAGCTACGCCTGGTTTTTGGAAACAGCACAACGCTCCTTTTTAAAAAACGTACCCATGTGCTTTGTGCGTCTGCTGATGAGAAATCCGTGCCACGACAATCCTTGGATGATTTTGCCACGACCGTGCCCCTCCTCTATCGCCACAAGACCTATATGACGACATTTTATCCCGGCATGTTTGCACTTGGCACGCTTGATGCCGGCACAAAATTGTTACTTGACGCCGTCCTCTCGCTGATCCACAAACGTAACCATCTCTCTCTCCTTGATGTTGGCTGTGGCAGTGGCATTATCGGCAATGTTCTTCTTTCTTACAACGACACTCTTCACTATACCGGTCTTGATAATGACCTCCTTGCGCTTACTGCAACAGAAAAAAATCTCGCTCATTATGCTCCTCGTGTCAAAAAAGTTTTCGCACAAGATTTGCATACTCTTGTTGAAAAATACGACGTTATCCTTTCCAATCCTCCCATGCATACGGAAAAAGAAGAGCACACAAACATTATCACAGACCTCATAAAAACAGCGCCACAACACCTCACAAAAGATGGCACGCTCATCATCGTTGCGCAAAGCCGTCTCAATCTTCACGATGACTTTGCACAAGCCTTTGCCACGGTAACGATTCTAAACAAAACACCGCGCTTTACGATTTGGCAAGGGCAATAATATATGTCCTCCTTTATTTCTCTAAAAACACGCTTCTGTACCAATCTTTTTGATTATAGTGTTGTCTGTTGTTGTGCCCGCCTCAAAACAAAAACCGATACAAGCGTACCGGTTTTTGTGCACTACGGTGTTGAGAATGTGTATTATGCGGGACGTGCTTTAATCATGATGCGACGATTTGCTGTTCCCAGTGGCCAACACGTTGTAAGTGTCAACGTCTGTGAAAGCGTCTGTTCAAAAATTGCGGGATCATCGGCGGAAACTTCACGATTTTCTTCCACGATATATTTATACGTCAAGGACTTTCCATTGTTGTATGTCACAATAATGTCAATCTCATCTCCCGCAGAAAGCTTTACAAGGTCTTTGAAAATATTATTAAAGCTTCCCTGTGACCATGCGTAATTACTGCTGTGTCCTGCAATATAGATGTTACCGCGCTGTCCGGGCATTGCCATGTCGGGATAGTGGATGACGCCGTGTTCTAAATCTTTTTGCAGTTCTTTTTCATCTGCGCTTCGCGAGAGAATCACAGGCACATCGACATTAATACGATCAATCACAATGCGGACATCGGGACGTGCATCACCGGGAGCGACAGGATCATATCCATGATTGATTTCTGTTGCATCATCATAGCCATCGGCGTCACTGTCTTTTTGCAAAGGATCTGTCCCGTATTTGAGCTCCTCAATATTTGGCAGTCCATCACCATCACTATCTTCTTGATCGGCATTGTCACCACCGGTAATACCATGTTCTTTTTCCCATGTATCCGGAAGACCATTATTGTCAGAGTCCAACACGCCCTCTCCTGTCGGCGACATCCCCTTAAAAACTTCATCACCATCACGTTGCCCGTCACCATCGGTATCCGGGTTGAAGGGGTTCGTCAAGTATTCGTATTCTTGTTTTAATGTAAGGCCGTCTTCATCGGCATCTTCCAAGACATCTTCCGCCGTTTCAACTGAGGCATTATAGCGTGCAAGCCAAAATGGTGAAATGCCGTAATTTCGTGCCAACAATTGCTCCATAAGCTCATTATTTGTCGGTGGTGCAGGCTCTTGTGGAGAAAACTTTGCTCCCAAGCGCGCAAAACCACCTGTTGCAAACGCATAAATCACAACAAAAACAACAAGAAAAATGATAATTGTCAGAATGTTTTTTTTCATAAATGAACCTCGTTATTACATTACTTTTAAACGATTGCTCTTATGTGTTACGCGCATAAGAGCATCAACGACTGATAAGCCAGTATAACACATTTATCATAACTTGTCAATGGTTTGTTTTTCTTCTTTTTTGTTGTCGCAT
>CAZMCZ010000030.1:0-3540 GCA_964565145.1 uncultured Pseudobdellovibrionaceae bacterium
GGGCTCTCTTCCAATGGCTTCCTTGGTTGTGGTGGTGTTTCGTGCATGGTTTGTAATGATTTGTGCACAACAAAAATTATGAAAGGTGTGTGTGCAGTTTTGTAAGGAATGCCTCAACATTTTCTGCAACGAATGCATCATAATCAGCAATAGCCTCATGCAAAAATGTATCAAGGTCTTGTGGTGTTGATTGTGGGTCTTCATTTTTGGCAAGAAACGTTTCTCGATCTTCCGGTGAGAGTTTGTCAAGTGTTGCATAAAACAATCGTTCTAGCAACGTCTCATTGATACGTGAAAGCAATTCTTCCTGCTTTTCTTTTGGAAATTTCTCCAAAAGCAGTGCACGTGTTACTTCTTGTTGTAAAGAGGATAGATGATTCATAACGATGTATTAATTATAATGGTTTACGAAATAATTTTTCAAAAATATCAGAATGATTATATGCCAATGCGCCAATGCGTGTAAAATAGGCTTCCACAGACTCACGATTGGTGGGACGCGCCTGCTGTTCACCCAAAAGATGTTGCGCTTTTGTGATGAAACGTTCCATGTTTTGCGCCTGTTGTTCCCCGTACCACTGAGCATCACGCGTAGAGAGCAAGTCCCTTACTGGGACACTGCGCAACGCCTGTGGATTATAGTGGAAGTTATCAGCCGTTCCCGTACCAAACATCGTAGATGATTGCAACGTTTCTGTTTCAAAGGTATTGCGCATTGTAGAGCCAACAGAACGCAAAAACGCCTCTCGTTGTGTTTCGCTTAATCCTTGCAAAAAGTTCAGTGTTTCGTCTGGTGCCGGCGTCGGCATTTCTCCCTGTTCCGGCACAGGCGCATGCTCCGTCACTGACGCTGATGATGTGTCGGCATGAGGAGTTGTTGTCTCTTCCATAAACGCATTACCGTCTTCATGTACTGCAATATGCAAATCCGCAGGATCAGAGATGTCCACCTCAATGACCGTGCCCGGCTGAACCAGATCAATGTGCGCTTCGGGGTGTGCTCTAAAGAACTCCTGTGCCAAAACGTGTGCACGCACACCGGCCCACTCTTGCACCGAGTGATATTGTTGTGGGTCCCAGCCAAGGGCACCATCACGCAATTTCTCATGATTTGCAACAAGGAATTCTTGTAATGATTTTTCCACACTACCGCCCTCGGGAATGCGCAAAACACCGGCAAGATCACCATGTGGCTCAATATTGTCATAAGGAAATGGCGTCTCGTTCACCGTTTCTTCAACAGGTGGCGCCTCCACAACCGTTTCCGGCGTCGGAGACAACGGCGTTGATGAGCCCACAGCATCGTGATGATTAATGTCAAATGTATTAAATGCTTCGATGTCTTTGAGATGTTGTTGTTGCTCCGGACTCAAAAGCGTATCATATGGTGTTGTGGTGCTTGGAGAAACGACATCCTCTCCATCAGTGGAAAGTGATGGATCCTCCATGCGTGGAGCAATGGCATCACCATCATAATTGACATCGGACTGCAAAACGGGCGATGGTTCCACCGGTGCTGTTTCTGCGACCGGCGCTTGTGGCGTCTGCGAGGGATGAAGTTCTGTCGTTGTATGAGAAGAAGGTGTATCGCCATGCAAATACTCACCGAGTAAATACCCACCCATAGAGAAAATCGCCGCCCACTTCCCCGTGGCAATCGCGGCGCTGTAACGTCGAGCGACCATAGCATCCTTGTGTTCTTGGAAGCGTTCTTCCGTTTCTTGCGCGCTTGCCTGCAAAAACGCCTCAACTTTTTCTTCAATGGATTTTTCAGAAAGTTCCGCACCTTGTTCAAAGTGTTTCTGTGCAATAGTTGCGTGCGTAATCGTGTCTTTTAAGGCTTCCTGCTCCAAAACATCCATCTTGCCACTATACAAAGCACTCAAACCCAATGTGCGGGACAACCAGACAGCACCACCAAGCACTCCGCCGACAACGGCACCACTACCAACAGCAAATGAAGATCCACCCAAAAGCGCGCCACTGATCAATAATTTCTTCTTCCAAGAAAGCTTGCGATACATGGTAATCTTCTCATGGACGATATCACGCACCTTATTATATACGGGGTTTTGCTCAAGCCGTGCATGCTCCAAGGCGCATACTTCACCGATACGCAAATAATCATCAATAATCTGTGCGCGCTCCTCCGGGTCAATATCTGCAAATTCCTTGTCATGCAAGAGATGTTTTGCATAGGACTGTAGAGCATCATCATAGCGTTTTTTGCTTGCGAGATAGTCATCATAGACTGCACCTTCTTCCGGGCGATGTTTTTTGCCGACAAGACGTTGCACCAGAGACGATGCCCGATCCATC
Source organism: uncultured Pseudobdellovibrionaceae bacterium (assembly GCA_964565145.1). Classification (GTDB taxonomy): domain Bacteria; phylum Patescibacteriota; class Minisyncoccia; order Moranbacterales; genus JALWEZ01. Next base: position 2,320 of record CAZMCZ010000030.1, read on the forward strand.
GCAAGGTCATGTTTGACATACTGCGCGCGCGCTTCTTCCAATGCCCGTACCGCCTCTTGCAACTCCTGAGAAAGATTTTCCTTTGCCTCTTCGGTGTGTTCCTCGTCTTCGTGCTCTTCTGATTCTGATTGTTCTTTCCTTTTTTGGAGGGATCGTTGCATCATCATCTCTTCGTCAGGGTCATCGTCTATCGTTTGCGCGGAATTTTCTGCCATGTCTTCTTGTAATCGCGAACGATGATCAGCCGGTGGTAAATCACCCTGTGGCAAATAATCTTTGAGTTTGCTGTAAATAGCTCCGTTTTGTAACCATGTTCGCACCAAAGTTCGCATGCGCTCATAGCCGAAGTTTTCTCCTTCCTCTTTTAAGCGCTTTTGCAAAAGAGTGGTCAGTGTGGCACGCTCCCGTTCGCACCATTGGTGTTTTGCCATATCATCGCCACTGTACTGATTGATAAGTTGATCAGAAAAGACATCATGCACGGCGCGTCGCGCTTGTTGTGCTCGCGTACGTTCTTCCCGCTGTTCTTTCTGTTGTTTTTGCTGTTCTTTTTGTTGCGTTTTTTTTGCTCTTTTTTCCACCGCCTGTGCCCAAATTTTTTGAGGAGAAGATTTTTGCTGCGCTGTTTTCTTTGATGCGCGTCGTCGTTGTGCCGGATGTCTGGAACGTGAGGCGGAAGCATTCCTTTTAGGCTTTTTTTGCTCTGACGTCTTTTTAGAGGCACCGTCCTCACGTCTTTGCTCTGGTTTTTGCTCTTGCTTTTGTTGCATTTCTGCTTCAATACGTTGTGCCTCTTTTTCAAAGCCTTGCAATACCTCTTCCTGCGCTTTTTTGATAAAGGCCTCTTGTTCTTGTTTTTTTGTTGTTGATGATTGCTCTGGTTTTTTTGGTGATTGTTCTGCCATAGTATTATTTTTTATTTTTATAACGACCCCTCATAACATTAATACGCTCCATCGTCTTTATATATAAACTTTCCGCAAGATCATCTTTCATCTCTTGTGCATAATCTTCATCATACAATGCATGTCGATCCATAGCTGTTTTAAAAAATTTGCTTTGCAGAAATACTTCCGCCATACGTTGTATAATTTCTCTAAGAGCGCTCTGCGCTAAACCGGCATCACGATATTTATTATAAATTTCTTGTGAAAAACGAACAAGACGAGAAATCGCAACTTCTTCAAGACGCTCATATAACTCCCCCTGCAAAAGTTCCAA
>CAZMCZ010000030.1:3640-7367 GCA_964565145.1 uncultured Pseudobdellovibrionaceae bacterium
AATATCTATTACGAAGTATGTTATAATTATACCATAAGAACATCAGTCTGTTTTATGAAAAACAAAAGCGTCTTTATCCACACCATCCTCTTACTATGCATTCTCCTGTTTGCATTTGCGGTACGGATCTACCACATCGACACCGTCCCGCCGGGACTCTATCCTGACGAAGCAAACAATGCCCAAAACGCCCTTGACGCTCTCAGTACACTTCACTACCAATGGTTTTATCCCGACAACAACGGTCGTGAAGGTCTCTTCATTAATCTGATGGCCCTTACGATAAAATTCTTTGGCACGACACTTCTGGGCGTCAAACTGCCATCCATCATTCTGGGCGTCCTCACGGTGCTGGGCACTTATCTCCTTGCACGTGAACTCTTCCCATCCAAACATCGCATCGCGCTCATTAGCGCCTATCTGATCACTGTCAGTTTCTGGGCAATCAACTTTTCACGCATTGGGTTTCGCGCCATCCTCATGCTTCCCATAATCACATTTTCTCTCTACTTTATTTTTCGCGGGCTACGGCGCAATCGTTACCGTGATTATATTTTTGCCGGCATGCTTTTTGGACTGGGATTTCATTCCTATATCGCTTTTCGGATCGCACCGGCGCTTCTCATTGTACTTTTTGTTCTGCTCTTATTGATTGATGGGCGTTTTGTACAACGTTATTGGAGAGCAATTGCGCTCTTTGTTGTAAGCGCAATCCTTGTTGCCGCGCCACTGTTCTACACGCTCTCCACGCACCCGCAATACGCCGGTGAACGCACAAGTGACGTTGGCATTTTCTCACTGGAAAACCGTCAAGAAATCCCTCGCCAGCTTGCACAATCCGCAATCCTCTCTCTTGCAAAATTTAATGTTTACGGTGATCCAAACTTCCGCCACAACTACGCACCCTATCCCCTACTAGAACCCCTTACGGGAATTGCCTTTCTCGCGGGATTGATTATCGCGCTAAAACAGTTCTTCCATTTCTTGATGTTGCGCATGCGTCACAATATCCGCAATCGCAATCTCGTTATCTATGGACTTCTCCTTGCGTGGTTTGTTCTTTTTCTTCTACCGGAAATGCTTACGTACGAAGGCCTCCCGCATGCACTACGCAGTATCGGCACTCTGCCCGTTGTCTATCTCTTTGCTGCAATCAGCATCAACGCTCTCATCGATTGGGTTGTGTACAAACGTCAACAAACACGCGTCTTCCTCCTCACCATTATTGGCATCTTCCTGCTCTTTGTAGGTGTTTTTAATACACTGAAGTATCATGTCTTCTGGGCACAAAATCCCAAAACCGCCACAGCATTTCACAAAGACCTCCACGATATCGTCACTGCGCTTCCCACCTATCCACCCTACAAAGAAAAAATCATTATCGCCGGACCATTAGAGCGTCTCTCCGTGTCCTTTTTTGTCGGTGATGATGATCATGTCCACTACAAAACCCCGCAAGAAGTCTCCTCACTCACACTCCAACCACATGACATAATCTTTGTCCCACAAGAGCACGCCGATACGATGAAACAACTTCCACAAACCACACCGCCATACATCACTGAAAAACACCTACAAAAAGGCGCCAGCGTTTTCTATACCATTCACCTTCCCGCGCAATCACCATCCATTTCCCACTAAATCACGCTTATGCGATTTCACAAAGCATTTTTTATCCCCGCGCTTGTCCTCAGTGTCCTTATAGCCATTTTTGCAGGCGTCTCTCTCTATCTCGCTACACACGACGGAGCAACCTATGACGAAATTGCCCATATTGGATCTGGCTACGCATATCTCACACAGCATGATTATCGCCTCAATCCGGAGCACCCACCCATTCTCAAAGTGTTATCCGCTATACCACTTCTTTTCATCCACCCCACATTCAACATCACAAAAGACATCTGGTCATGGGAGCACTTCTATGACAGTGGCGAATACGGTCAATGGGACGCGGGGCGCTACCTCCTCTATGACAGTGGCAACAACGGTGATTACCTTCTGTTTTGGGCGCGCGTGCCGTTTGTGATCATGAGTGTCCTATTTGCGCTCTTTCTCTTTCTGTGGGGTCGTCGTCTGGGGGGTGTTGTTGTCGGGGTGGGAAGTGTTCTGCTTTATATGCTTGACCCAAATATGCTCGGGCACAACCACCTCATCACGACAGATATTGGCGCAGCCATTGCCGTGAGTATTGTTTTGTATAGTTTCATCACATTTCTCAAAAATCCCACCTGGAAAAACACCATCCTCTTCGGCCTTCTCTATGGCGTCGCACAATCTGTGAAATTCTCTCTTCTTACCACGGCACCGTTTTTGGTACTCATAACCATTGTGTGGATTATCCTCCAACAGCATGATCACTTACGCTGTTATGGGACACTTTTTTTGCGCTATCTGGGACGTGCAAGCGTCATCCTTATAATCATGCTGGGCACAATTTTTGTCATCTATGTACCCGTTGCATACAAAACACCACCGACTGTTCTACAAAACATCACACCCATCAAAATCAATGGCACCGCACCAAAAAACATCTTTGCCCGCAACGCCATTCTAACGCTGAACTCCGTTGATGTCCTGCGTCCGTTTGCAATGTACGTCCATGGCGTCATACAAGTATTTTACCGCGTTGGCGGTGGCAACCGCACGTATTTTCTCGGACATCTTTCCTCACAAGCGGATCCGCGCTACTTCCCGACTGTTTTTCTCATCAAAGAACCCTTGACGCATCTCTTTCTCTATACGCTAACACTTGCCTTGGGCATGCTTCTTGTCCTGCGATCAATCCGGCATCTTCATACGATGCGCCTTTCTTCCGCGCTCAAGGTTCTGCGACGCGTTCTGTATACACACTTTGAAGAACTGACCCTTCTGCTCTTTATTCTTTTTTATGCATTGATTGCAATCACCAGCAACCTCACCATTGGCCTGCGCCATCTCTTCCCTCTTTTTCCGCCACTCTATGTCCTCACGGCAAGCATTATCTTTCATGCCTATCACAAAATACAACAAAAAAAACAGCAACGCATGTTTTCTCTGGTTTTTCTGTTAATCTTTTTGTTGATGCTTCTTACAATGGTTCGCACATTCCCAATTTATCTTGCATATTTCAATCCACTGGTCGGTGGGACAACACAAGGATATCACATCGTTGTCGACTCCAATGCCGACTGGGGACAAGAATCAAAACGTCTCGCAACGTTTCTCAAAGACAACAACATAAACAAAATTCGTGTAGATTATTTTGGTGGCGATGACATCCAAAAGCGCCTTGGCGCAAAAGCCATTCCCTGGTGGGATAGCAAGCGTCCGGTGGAACCGGGATGGTATGCTATTTCTGCGACACTCTTGCAAGATTCTCTCTACAGCAAAAAAGACCCCGACACGTCCTATCAATGGACAAAAAACTATACACCGATAACGGTCCTTGGCGGTAGCATCATCATCTACCACATTCCACAATAAAAAAGCCGTGCATTTATCACGGCTTTTTCTTTTGTTCACGGAAGAGCGACAACGTCATCGCTCTGCACCCAAGTCCCTTTTAACGGCGCTGTCCCTGCTTTATGCAAGCATTCTTGAAAGCGCCCCGCTTGACACAGAGTTTGCAATGCTTTCATGTTGGCATACATTCTTTTGTCACAATCAATACAATCTACAAATCGTTGTACAACATCCTGAGGTCGTACGACGACTTTTAATACAAGATGTGCAGTCGCGCTACCTC
>CAZMCZ010000030.1:7467-9654 GCA_964565145.1 uncultured Pseudobdellovibrionaceae bacterium
ACTTTATGTATAATGTCAAGAAAACCAAAAAATTTCATGCATTCTACACGATGCTAAAAAATTTTCTAATCTCTTATGGCACTAAACACGTACAAACATTTAAAGTACACGAAGGCGAACATGTGGCGCCCGTGCTACAAGCACCGTTAGCATTGGCACCCTCATCACATTCTTCACCGGGATCAACATGACCATTGCCACAGTTAGCATTTGACGTGCCACTAACCGTTATATACGCATTTGCCGTCAATCCTTTATACGATGCCGTAACCACCGTTATACCGGGAGTAATTGCTTGCACAAGTCCTTTTTGTCCGGCATTGTCCACACTTGCAATGGCACTATCGGCACTAAGCCAGCTTGAGAGAGCGTCCGTCGTAATTTCTGTCATGTTTGTCAAATTGGCACACGCCGCACGACCGAATTTTGACCCGATATACAACCGCAATTGCAAAGACGCGTCCGGGACAATGGTAAAGGAACTTGGACAGATAATAAGATCGGGAATTGGCCCCACGAGCATCCGTGAAAAATCAAGCCATCCAAATTCGTCGCTCCACGCATAGCCACTTACTTCCTTTGGTAAGACACTCTCATCCAAGGCAACGCCATAGGAAATAGGGTCTCCGCTTTCAGAGTGTAATTTAATCCAGCCAGAAAAACCGCCATCATTTGGCACGCCATCTGGAAGCGCCAAAATACGTGCCCAACCATGAAGCTCATCCCCAACACGACGTGCATTACATGTACCGGAGGGACAGCCACTCAAGTCACCTTGTTCAAAACTAATCCATCCCATTCGTTCGCTCCACGCATGCCCACCAAGCGTCTGATCCGGATCAGTAGTTTGTGGGATACGGATACCATAGTCTGCGATTGTAGTTCCGATACTTGGACAACCGGCGCCACCATCAGAGAGTCCATTATCATCAGTATCGCAATTAAGGCTGTTGGCACTCACCCATCCAAATCCGGCAATATCTCCACCGGGGTTTTCTGATCCGGACCAAATCCATCCCAGCCCTGTCGCGCTCTCCCCGGCATGGACAACCGATAAGGAAAGACCCAAAAAAGAAATCACTCCAAAAAAAATCACAAACAGGATTGTCGTAGCACGATATGCTTTATTCATTGCACTATAATAATTGTTTTATTTTTCAATCTTTGTTATTCTTATTGTAGCACAAGATTTCAGCAAAGATATCCACAGCAACATCATACGATAAAAAATGACAACATTTGCAACCAACAAAAAAGCACACTTCGATTATGAAATCCTGGAGAAATACGAGGCTGGTTTGTCATTGTACGGACACGAAGTGAAATCCATTAAATCTGGCAACATCTCTCTCAAAGGTGCCTTTGTAACCGTACACAACAACGAATTTTATCTCACTAATGCGCTGATACCGCGCTATAAACATGCTGCAAACGTCACCAACTACGATCCCATGCGTTCACGCAAACTCCTCCTCAAAAAAGCGGAAATCAAATCGCTCATCGGCAAAAAACAAACAGAGGGCTTGACATTAATCCCACTTCGTGTTTATAATAAAGGACGGTATATCAAAGTGGCATTTGCACTCGGACGCGGGAAAAAGAAACACGACAAACGCCAACAGATTGCCAAACGTGAATCACAGCGAAGAATCAACCGCACACTACGCCAAAAAAACTACTAATCCCCAGACATTCCCTGTGTGCTCATTACACAAGTAATTGATACACAGGGGCTGTCTAGCTTCGACAGTTTGTACCTTTATAGTATGCATGTCGTGCTTCATCAAGTGCACGTAAAAAATTGATGAACATTTGTATAAGTGCAAACTTTATTACAAAAGCAAAGCGTGCAATTGCGCAAGCATTTACACCAAACTTTGCGCCAGCACTTGCCTAAATGCGCAGGTGCCATCGCGTGACTCGATATCTCATAGAGTCTAAAGCGGTGTCATATTATGAGATGCGTCTTCCGTGATGTAAGTGCACGGTTGATCTAACAATACTTACTAGATTTCTCAATTTTTTGAGTGTTTTCTATGAGAAATTGAATCTGTTGGTTTGCACCAACGAAAAACTCTTCTATGCATGTAGAGTACTATAAAGCGTTCAAATTTGGACATGGGTGCAATTCCCATCAGCTCCACAACCAACAAAAACAGCCTCCTTGGAGAGGCTGTTTTTTGTGGT
>CAZMCZ010000031.1:0-9387 GCA_964565145.1 uncultured Pseudobdellovibrionaceae bacterium
AAAAATATCATAACAAAAACTCCAACCTTCGGCTACCCGAAGGTTAGAGCTTGGGAAAGAGGTTACCCGAAGGTTGGACCTTGGGGAAGAGGCTACCCGAAGGTTGGAGTTTGGGGGAGAGGTTGGGACTTGGGGGCATTGGGAAAGAAAAATAATTGTGAGGCATAGCTATTGATGTTATGCGCTTTTTGACATTTCTTGATGGAGAGGCTATAATTGATATATTAAAACAAAAATACAACCAAGAAAAATCAGTTTCTCGCTGATTTTTTGTATCATAAATCTATGAAAAAAACGCTTGATAGCCTCAAAAAAATACCTCAAAAAGTTTCTGATAAATTTTTTGGGCGTCTTTCGTTGGATATCGGCATTGATTTGGGTACGGCAAACACCCTTGTCTATGTGGCAAATAAAGGCATCATTATCAATGAGCCAAGTGTCGTGGCGATTAATGAGCGTTCCGGACAATTGCTTTCCATCGGCAAGGAAGCAAAGCGCATGGTCGGCAAAACACCGGGACACATCAAGGCCACGCGACCACTTGTGGATGGTGTTGTGAGCGATTTTGAAACGACGGAGAAAATGCTTAAGTATTTTATCGCCAAGGCACACAAAGAATCGTTCTCTTTCCTTCCGCGACCGCGTGTCATCATCGGTATCCCGTCTGATGTGACGGAGGTAGAGAAGCGTGCGGTTATTGATGCGGCTATTAATGCCGGTGCGCGTGAGGCCTATCTTATTGACGAGCCGATGGCGGCGTCCATCGGTGCGCGCCTACCTGTTACGGAAGCCGGTGGCAATATGGTTGTCGACATTGGCGGTGGGACAAGTGAAATTGCCATTATTTCGTTGGGTGGCGTTGTCGTTTCGCGATCGTTGCGTACTGCCGGAGATGAGATGAATGAAGACATCGTCAGTTATTGTCGTGATACGTTTAACATTTTGATCGGTGAGTCAAGTGCGGAAAATGCAAAGATAAAAATCGGAAGCGCTTATCCAAGCACCCAACAGAAATCAATGAAACTGCGTGGACGCGACCTCATCACGGGACTGCCAAAGGAAATCACCGTTACCGATGAACACATCAGGGAAGCGATGTCGCACTCCATTCGTATTATCGTTACGACGATTAAGACGATTATTGAAGAAACGCCACCGGAATTGATTTCAGACATTATGGAAAAGGGCATCATTCTTGCCGGTGGTGGGGGATTGACACGTGGGCTCGATAAGCTCATTGCCAATGAAACGGGTATGCCCGTACGCATGATGGATGATTCGTTGACGGCTGTTGTGCGGGGAATTGGTATTGTCCTTGAAAATATTGATAGCTTGCATGATGTCTTGATTGAAAGTGAGAACCTTAAACCCTTGCGGTCATAATATGCATGCCCTTCATCAAAAAAAACATTCTGTTGTCTTCTGGATAATCTTTTTGATTGCCATTGCGTTTGTCGGTAGTCATTTTTTTGGTGTGCGGTCATCTCTTGCGGGCATGGTGCAACGATGGACGTCACCTCTTTTTCGTGCCAGTGCAACGACCGGTCGCGCAACGCAAAATCACATCAAAACGTTTACGTCGCTGTTTCATATTCAAAGAGATTTAGATGAAGCGCAGAATCGTATTTACGCACTGGAGTCCCGTCTCGCCACACTGCAAAATGTTTCTTTGGAAAATCAGCAGTTACGCGAACGTGCCACTCTGCCACCATTGGAAGATTTGGACCTGCTTGGTGCTGATGTGTTGATGCAGAATGTCAGTGGACATGCTGAGATTTTGATTAATCGGGGTGCGCGTGATGGTGTCGCTGTCGGTGATATCGTTGTCACGGGACAAAATGTGTATCTCGGGAGCATCCTCTCTGTACGTGAAGCGACAGCGACGGTACGTTTGAGTATTGATGAGGAGAGTGTTTTCCGTGTTGTGGAAGCGCAAAGCAATACGAGCGCACTTGCGCACGGATCGCATGGGACGGCGATTGACGTTGAACATATTCCGACGGACCTCGCGCTAGAAGAGGGCATGGTTTTTCTCTATAATGATTATGGTGGTACGGCCGTCCACCGCGCGCGTCTTTCTGTTGGGCAGATTTACGAAACAGAGATCAGTGACGATCGTCTTGTGCAGAGCGCGCTTCTTATTCCGCTATATGACTGGACGCGTTTGGCGCACGTTTTTATCATAACAAATACGGACGTATGATTTTTCTCATGAGAGGAGTATTGTTTGTTTTTTTCTTTCTGTGTTTTGTCTTTATACACAATGTTCTTTTGTGGGCATTGCCGGAGGATTTGGTTCTTTTTGGGGCAATGGTCATTGCTATTTTGTGGGCCGTGGATACGCACGATCGTATGATGTGGTTGATTGCATATGCTCTGTTTATCGTGTTGTTTTTTGATGCAAAATCAATGCTTCTTTTTTTGGGCATTGTGAGTGCGCTTTATCTTTTTTTGGAGCGCAATGTCTTTCACGCCGAGCAGTCGTTGCGCAGTATGCATGTGAGTTTTGTCCTTTTGGCAAATGTTGTTTTGGCTGTTGCGTATCAATCTGTGGCAAACCTTTATCATGACGCGTTGTCTGTGGGCACACTGATCTCCATGCTTCTTGTTACGAGTATTGCGTTTTTGATTGCCGTACCTCTTTTGCGCGCAGAGCAGATGGTTGCGCAGAGAATGACGCAGTGGAATACCAAAAAACACATTTAAGTATCGTTATGAAAAAAACCGGCAAAGATCTCGATGATGTATTAACGCTTGGTGGCGCACAGGCAGAGCCATTGACCTATCATTTTAATCGTCAATTGGCGATTCTTTTGTGGGCTGTTATTTTTGTAACGATTGTTGTTTTTTTGGGACGTGTGTATTATCTGTCAATCATATCGCATCAGCACTATGCTTCTATCGCATTTGGTAACACGGAGTATGATGTCCCGATTATCGCACCACGTGGAAAGATTTATAGCATGGACGGTGCAACACTTGCAGATAATGAGCCCAATTATCGTGCAGTCATCTCTGCCAACAATGCTCTGCAAGAACAGACAGCAGATGACATTGCATCGCTCGCTACGATGCTTGATATGGACCGTAATGATGTGGCAGAAATCGTGTCGCAGGTCGTAGAGACAAAAACCGACCGCGTCCTCAAAGAACACCTTGCGCATGAGGACGTCCTTGCAGTGGAAGTTGCGACAAAAAAATATCCCTTTCTGCGCCTGGAAAAAAACGCTCGTCGGGTGTATCCGGACGGACCATTTTTTGCGCATGTGATTGGCTATGAAGGGCTAATCCGCCAAGAGGAGCATGAGCAACGTCCCGACTATCTCCTGACAGATCGCATTGGCAAAACGGGGATAGAATTGACTTATGAAGATGTCTTGCATGGAACGCACGGTGCAGAACGGACACTTCGTGATAGTCGTGGAAAGATGACGCGCACACTTCCAAAAAAACGTGTCCGTCCCGGAAGTGATCTGGTCTTAAACATTGACGCGGAACTGCAAAAAGCGATAACGATAGCACTACAAAAGCAATTAGATCGCGCTGACACACGTCGCGCTTCGGCGGTTGCGCTTGATCCGCGCACCGGCGCCATTCGGGCGTTGGTGAGCTTGCCCGGGTATGACAACAATGCGTTTGCACAAGGCATTGCGCAAACGCAATATCAGCAGTGGATTACTGACGACAATCGTCCATTGTTTAATCGTACAATCGCCGGAGCATATCCACCGGGCTCTACGGTAAAACCGGAAATTGCCGTTGCCGCATTGGAAGAGCATGTGATTTCACCGGAGCATCAGATTGAAAGTCGTGGCGGATTACAGTATGGACGGTTCTTTTTTGGTGATTGGCGCGCCCATGGGTTTACGGATATGCGACGGGCGATTGCTGTTTCCAGTGATGTGTATTTTTATACGGTGGGGGGAGGATATGGTCCCGTTAAAGGATTGGGGATTGAGCGCTTACACCGGTGGTATGAGCGTTTTGGCTACGGGCAAAAGACCGGCATTGATTTGCCGGGAGAAGTTGCGGGGTTTAATCCCGATGCACAATGGAAAAAAGACCATAAAGGCGAACCATGGTATATCGGAGATACGTATCACAGTTCTATCGGGCAGGGGTTTATGACGGCGACGCCGTTGCAGGTCGCCAACGCTATTGCAACGATTGCAAATGGCGGGACACGGTATCGTCCGTATATTGTGCAAAAGACGCTTGCGCCGGATGGCAGGGAGCATGTTGTAGCGCCACAGATTTTGCAAGAGCATATTGCATCACCACAGAACATCCGCATTGCGCAAGAGGGTATGCGTATGACAATCACAGATGGGACGGCGCGCATGTTGAACAATCTTCCCGTGGCTGTCGCCGGCAAGACGGGGACGGCCGAAGTGGGACGTGATGGACGCGTACATTCATGGTTTGTGAGTTATGCGCCGTATGAAAATCCGGAAATCGTGTTGCTTGTTATGGTGGAAAATCAAACAACGGACATTTCTTCTGCGACAGTCCCTGTTGCGCGGGATGTTTATGAGTGGTACTATGGGGGACGCGATGATCAAATCATTAATCTCCATGAACATGCAAGCGATGCGTAAAAAGATAAGGGCAATTATAACGCATTACAAAAAGATTATTTCCACACGCGATGGTTACAAAAATCTTTTTTTGCATAGCGCATTTGCGCTGACCTTTACGGCGGGGTTGAGCTACCTCTTTGGTTTTTTGCGTGATCGTTTTTTGGCGCAAACATTTGGCGCGCATGCCTCCCTCGATGTTTACTATGCGGCGTTTGTCGTTCCCGATATGATTTTGGCGCTTTTTGTTACGAGTTGTGTGTCGGCGGCACTCATTCCGCTTTATGCACAGACCTCGCATCGCTCACACGATCATGCGCGACGGTATTTTTATCGCGTGCTTCTGATGATCAATGTTTTGATTCTCTTTTCCGTCGCGCTTCTTGCAGTGCTTATGCCGTATCTTGCGCCGTATTTGGTTCCGGGGTTTTCTCTGGAGGATCAAAAACTCTATGTGAGCGTTGTGCGTATTATGTTGCTTTCGCCAATCATTTTTGCTTTTTCAAATCTTTTTGGCGGGGTGCTGTTGTCAGTGCGTGACTTTTTCTTTTATGGGATTGCGCCGGTCTTTTATAATGCGGGTATTATTTTTGGCATTGTGTTTTTTGTGCCACGTTACGGTGTGATGGGCTTGGCGTGGGGAACCGTTTTTGGGGCTTTTTTGCATCTCTTTTCTCGTATCGGGATTGCCATGGTACGTGTGGGTAAGCCACGGTGGGATTGGGCATTTGATGATGAAATGAAAAAGACGCTTCGTCTCATGCTACCAAAGGCTTTCCAGATTGGCGCGTGGCAACTTCTTTTGGTTTGGTTTGTGTATTTGGCAAGTACGATGGAGGAGGGAAGCACAACGATTTATAATTTTGCACGTAATTTCTCCAGCATGCCGGTTTCTCTTATCGGCATCGCACTTGCGTTGAGCACGTTTACGACATTGACACATCTTGCAGCGACAAAACACTATGCTCAGTTCAACAGCGTTTTTATCCGTAAGAGCATTATCATTTTTGTCAGTACGACCGTCCTTGCGCTCGCGCTTGCCATTGGTAGTCATCTAATTATCGCCACGCTCTTAGGCGGTAAGGCGTTTGATGAGAGTGCCATCACGCGCACAGCAACAATGCTTGCGCTCTATGCGATAAGCATTCCATTGGAAAGTGTAATGCATCTTTTTGCGCGTGCGCATTATGCCTTGGGTGTCTCACTGCGTCCGTCGCTGATTCACATCTTTGCTATCATTTTTACAATTCTTCTGGGGTACTTTGGCGCACAGCGATATGGTATTGTCATTATTCCGATTTCTTTTGCCGCCGGACTGCTTCTGCAAAATCTCTTGCTATTGTTTTCGTATCGTCGGTTACTTGCGAAATCCTTATAGTGAGACTATGATACCAGTATGAACGATATAAAACAATTTATTGACACACGTTTTACCTATGCGCTGATTGGCGCGTCTCCAAATCCTCTCAAGTATGGACATAAGGTCTTTGTCGATTTGCACAATGCGGGGTTTGTCGTGCTACCGGTGCATCCGCGAGCGAGTACACTGCTTGGTGTGCGTGTTTATGCATCACTTTCTGCGATTAAAGAGCATATTGATGTTGTGATTTTCGTTGTTCCTCCGGCTGTTTCTTTAAACGTACTTCCTTCTGTTGTCCGCCATGGGATTACAAAAGTGTGGTTCCAACCCGGAAGTGACGATGATGCAACGACGGCGTTTTGCAAAGAGCATCACATCAATTATGTTGTCGGACACTGCATTATGAAAGAACGATTGAATATATGATGACATTTCACATTATCACGATTGGACGGCCTAAATTACTTTACGCAACGGAGGGGTTCGCGTTTTATATTAAGCGTCTACGTCATTTCCATCGCGTCGAGGTCACGCATATCAGAGACAATCAACACGCATCGGATAAAATGTTGGCACAGATGGATGCCTCATCATACAATATCCTTTTGGATGAGCATGGCAAGCAATTTAGCAGTGAGGAGTTGAGCGTGTTTTTGTCTGCAAAAAAATGCACGGAGCGTGGGCCGATACAATTTTTTATCGGTGGTCCCGATGGGCATTCTCCCGCAATCAAAGAGCAAGCGGATTATGTGTGGGCATTGAGTCGTCTGACGTTTCCTCATGACATGGCAATGCTCCTTAGTGCCGAGGCGCTCTATCGCGCGACAACCATTGCCTCCGGTCATCCCTATCATCGCACATCGTTATGACACAACAACATAATATAACACAACAGACAATCAGAGCGTTTTTTACTGCGCGCAAGGGCGAAGGGGATGTTGTTCTTTGTGAAGGTGTCCATGCGCTGAAGCATGCGCGACGGTTTGGCGCAGAGATTGTGGAGATGTATGTGCGTGATGATACTGCAATTGAGGATTTGTTTGCACGCATCCTTTTACCAGAGGAGCGAGCGTTTTTTCTCGCAAAGAGCACGCGTCTTTTGCCGGAAGACTTTGCGAAGTTGTCGCCGGTGTCAATTCGTACGGGTATGATTGCGCGTGTGAAAAAAGGACGCCATCACAGCGAGGATATCGCAGATGATGGTCTGGTTGTTGCCTTGGAGCATCCGCGTGACTTGGGTAATATCGGCGCAGTGATTCGCGCATCGGCTGCGCGCGGTGTGGCAGGCGTTATCACGATTGGAGATGTCAATCCATGGCATGCACATGTCTTGCGTGGTGCGGCGGGACTGCATTTTGCACAGCCCATTGTGGCACTAAAAGACACGGATAAGCTTTTTGCTTCTTTTGCGCATCGTCCGATTATTGCATGTAGTGATGAGGGAGAGAGTATGTACGATTTGCCTATTGCATCGGACAGCGTGCTTCTTTTTGGGACGGAACGAGATGGTATTCTGCCTTCGACAAAACAGCGTGCAGATAGCATCTGTGCTATTCCGATGCAAGACGGTGTCTCCAGCATGAACCTTGCCACAAGCGTGAGTGCAATCCTTTTTGGGCATAGGAGAAAGGGTTCTTGTGCAGAAGTGTGAAGTATATTATGATGAGAGTGGTTTTTTAATATTTTTTGGAGGGATACAAAAATGTATCATGCTGGTCAATATATTACCTTATGGAAGGTCGTGCCTGCAGAATCTGATGACTCATTCGTCGTTGAGGATGCGAAAAAAGTATTTATCGAGCAGCCAGAGTGCAACATAAGGGAACAACGGTTCTCTGCACAAAACTACGCATTAGACATTCATTTTGTTTGCACGCTCGTGGATGGAGAAAATTTTCCGTGTTGGGTACGCCAAGATACGCAAGAGATGTGGTATGATGCTACCCTTGTCTATGCAGAGCACAAAAAGCGTGAGGTTGCCGTACGTAATCATCATGGCGATGTCATTGTGCCGGAGGAGGCAGGCTATTGTGATGTGCATGATATCTATCATTACGGGCAATGCAGAGATTGCTTGGAAGAGTTACACATAATTTAAAAAGCGCCCCTACGCGGTAGGGGTGTTTTCTTTTTGTTCTTATTTTTTGAAAACGATTAGTTTGTAGCCGATGAAGTTCCACACAAGAGAGAAGGCGATTGCAATGACTTTGGCAACATTTGCCCACATCAGATCACGTACTTCTACCGAGCTAAAGAGATTGTCAAAAAATGTTATATGCAAAAACGGTGGAATGTATGTTGTGACAACAAAGACAACAAGAACATTAATGAGAAGCCCGATGATGCTTACGAGGAAAAATTCACCAAATTTGATAGTATCCTTTTTTTCGATAAATGTTGTGCCGGCAGTCGCTTCCTGAAAGGTCCAGTTTTTGTTAAAGAAGTAACTATTGATATTTGCTACGGTAAAACTTATAGAAGTAATAATCGCAGCACCAACGCCTTTATTAATGCCAAGCAACAAACTCAACGTATTGAAGACGACAAAATCTATCAAGGTGTTGAGCCCGCCAACAACGATGAATTTTGAGAACTGGGGAATGAGGTTTTTGAGTCGTTTTTTCATGCGTCTTTTTCTGTGCTTGTTGCTGTCATTTCAGCGCGAATTTCTTGTTCGATGGCGTCAATGTCCGGCACCCATTCGTCAACGGCATCGGTGTTTATTGTTGTGTCGGTGTGTGCTGTCGTGTCGGTTGTGAGAATCTCGGTTGCTGTTTTTGGCGTTGATGCGGTTTGCGTTGGCTTTGGGGCTTCTTGTGGTGAGGGTGCTTTGGATGGGTCGCTGTTGTGTTGGAGGACGTTTTCAATTGCGGCCCATAGTGCGCCCTCTTCTTGCGGTACGACGGCGACGACTTCATCGCCCGGCTCAACTTTGAAGTAGGTAATGGCGGCAAGAAGAACCTTGTATGTTTTGTTGTCGACAGAGACAAAATAGTTTCCGCTGGCATCTTGACCGATGATGCCGATGACATTGTGTCGTGGTGCCGGTCCAACTTGTTTGTAGATAAAATGACCTTCCGGTGTGATGGTGAGTTTCAATAAATCACCTTCAACAAGCTTGGATTTGCTGGCGTAGTTTGCGGGAACGGGGTATTGCTTACCATCGGAGCCAATCATCACTTGACCATCAAAGGCGCCTTGGACGACATGGCCCGGCTCATCGTGGTCTATTTTTCGTTTGCGTCCGGCTTTTTTCTTTCCTTCCAGTTGCAAGAGCATTGCTTTTGCGCTGTGAATCGTTGTTTCTGCGCTGGTAATCATTTCACGCAGGGATTGGATTTTTTCTGCTTTCTGTTGATCAGAAAGTGGTTGTGTATTGTCAGACATTTGTTTGATTTTTATTTTACGTTCTTCTTTTAGTATACAGGGTTTTTGATTTTTGTAAATGGA
>CAZMCZ010000032.1:0-9193 GCA_964565145.1 uncultured Pseudobdellovibrionaceae bacterium
GTATTTTTTGGGATGAAAAATTTTTGAATGTTTTTTCATAGACTTATCCACACCCTACCTCTTGACAAAAAATATATAGTGTGTATAATACACAATATAGTTAATACAATAAGAAAGTAATTTGTATTTTAAATTGTATTAATTATATAAAGACATAGTGATGTACGAATATCATTATGCAGGTAGTTTCATTAACAATTCAGAGAGGATTTTTAAGATGAGTATAAAAAAATTTGGTTTACCAAGGGTATTATTTAATGCTGCTGGACCACGTGATTTTGTAGCAAAATATGCCAATGGTAAGCAGGTATCCAGTGGATTCGGGAAAAGTTTTGTGATGTTTCCGCGCACAACCATTGCAATGGTTCCTACTGACATGCGTCGTGTGCCATTCTACTATACAGAACGGACAAGCGATCAACAATCTTTGATAATTCAAGGAGAACTTGAAGTTACGCTTGATGCAGAAAAAGTTTTAATGCTTTATGATTTTTCTGTTGATGTGGATGGCATATATCGCAATGATGGACTGCAGGCTGTTGACAATGCTGTGCGTGCAATATTGCGTACAAGTGTACGTTCATGGGTGAACAGCCAAAACTTGGAAGATGCTTTGAATGCAGCTGCTGATTTGCAGGAAGCATTGGATTCTTTTGTTCGTGATAAAGCACAGAATTTTTCTGATATTGGCATTGCTGTGCGGAGCGTTATTGTGCAGGAAGTTGATGCTGAAAATCGTGACTTGAAGCAAGCAATGGAAGCAACGGCACGAGAGCAACTGTTTGCACAATCTGATGCTGCAATTGCACAGCGTCGTCAAAAGGCTGCAGAAAGCGATCGTCAAATAAAAAAGTATGAAGCTGAAACAGCGAAAGAATTGGAAAAAGACCGAGCTGATCTACTGGAGGTGCGTAATGATAACCTTATTGCAGAGGCAGAAGCTGATGCTGAAGCGCAAAGGAAGCGTCTGGAAGCATATGAAAATGTTGGTAATGCTCCAATTATGATGGCATTACAAACACTTGCTAATAGTGGTATTGAGCAGTTAAGTGTCACACCAGACCTTGTTGCGGCATTTAGAGGTATGTTTCAAGGAGGTGAATAAGCATGTTTGAGCGCATTGTTGTTGTAGAAAAACGTACTGCGTTTGATGAATTATTGGCACGACATTATTCTTTTGAGCAAGCGAATTTTTTTCTTGAGCAACGCGGTGAGAAGATTGCGCCATATAAGTGTGTGCATGATGTATATCATAATTCGCTTGCAGTTGTAAAAGATTCTTTGCCACAGGATATTACGTCTGTATATATCGAGCGTGATCAATTGTCAAATTTTCTTTTTCGCAAAACGGATTTTGTCATTGCTGTCGGATCTAGTGGACTTTTTGTGAATATCGCAAAGTATCTCATAGATGAACAACCGATACTTGCCGTTAATGCAGAAGGCAAGGGTACGAAAAGTATGCTGATGTCTTATAATCCTAATGATGTACAAGGTATTGTTCGTAAAGCACTGGATAAAGGAGAGGTTGATACAAAGAATATTGTGCTGGCACAAGCAAATACCAATGATGGGCAGAGCTTACTTGCCGTTAATGATTTTTTGATTGGGCGTCGTGATCAAATATCTGCACGATATAGTATTCAATATGATGGCATGTCAGAAAATCAATCGTCAAGTGGCGTTCTTGTTTCTACTGGTCTTGGTAGTAATGGTTGGATGAAATCAATCTTGCATATGGCTTCAGTTTTGTCAGAGTCAAACATGCAACACAGGTCACCAAGTTGGGATGAGCATCGATTGATTTTTGCTGTGCGGGAGGCATTTCCGTCTTATAAAACAGGCGCTAGCATTGTTTATGGAAATATTGATTCACATCAACCATTATCATTATCATCGCATATGCCAGAAGGTGGTGTAATCTTTTCTGATGGAATACCTGATGATGCGATTACATTTACAACAGGAACGACTGTTGAAGTTTCTGTAGCTCAAAGGGCAGTGAAACTCATCATATAAGTGCAAGCAGCATATGAAATCATTTGTATGCTGCTTTTTTTGTGCTATTTATTTTATAAACTTTGTAGCTATCCACTTTAGACGAAGATTCACTTATCCACACCCTACCTCTTGACAAAAAATATATAGTGTGTATAATACACAATATAGAGATGGAGTACATTATACAACAGGGAAGAGAAAAACATTCTTCACAATAAAGCGCAAAGGATATTAGACTACAAATAGAGCCTTTCGTCGCTACAAGAAGATGTATGGCAACATGATGGTTGCCCTCTCTTTTTCCCTTAGTATAGTGTATGAAGTACACTAACAAAGAGGAAGGTTTACATCGCATGCGGTGATCTCCAGACACTGTAATGGTCGTGTTTTACAGCCCGCGGAGGGACATCAGCGCATGCGACAACAAATCTTTCTCTTTGTGAAAAAGATTTGTTCTTTGAAAAAACTTATGATGAGGAGGCTTATTATGGCTGAGTTTAATCCGATAAAGAGATTGTCACCGCTGGAGTCTTCGCGATTTATCTTGGAAAATCTGCGTTCTGATATCGTCAGCTTTCCAGATCGTGCAACGCCGAAGTATCCATTGTCAAGTTATATGCAAACGGAGCAACAAGTTGCTCTCATGCGAAAATTTGCAAAGGAGGGTGGCTGTGACGATGAACTTGCATGCATTGGGACGAATGTAGAGGAGATCAATACAATTCTTTACAAAGGGTGGCTCCTGCGAGCTCGTATCATGTTGCGACAATTGAAGCGCGGTGAAGGTGACCCTGGCGCTTCCTATGACGGCATTATGGAACTTCTGGAAAATGATTTTATCAGCGAAGATTCGCTTGGTAAAAGCGTTGATGATATTGTAGCGTTGTATCGTGCTACGTTGCAATAAGGACGACAATGATGTAAGTTGGGACTTCTTGGCAGATGTTCTCTGATAACTTTTCTAAAGGCGCATTGAGAATAGTTTCTCATAGAAATGCATGAACATATCAAGAGGAAACGTTTTTGCACAGTAGCATGGAGGTGTGTGATGAAAAGAAATATCGCAGTACCAACAATGAAGTGTCATGGTTTTATATTGCGACCCTTTCGCAAAAGCGATGCCACATCTTTGCAAAAGGCGGTTAATGATCCACGCGTGGCACGTGATGTAACGAATATTCCATATCCCTATACCATGGAACATGCATTGGCATGGGTGGCGCAGATGGAAGCATTTGTCACGCCATGCTCTCGCCGTGTCGATTTCGTGATTGATATCGATGGCATGGTGGCTGGCAGTGTATCATTTATCAATCTTGATCCGACCCAGCCACACAAAGCACAAATAAGTTATTGGCTGGCAAGTGCTTATCGTCGTGTTGGCATTATGACGCAAGCGGTCAAAGCACTGGTAACGTTTGGTTTTGAGCAAATGGAGCTCGTGCGTATCTTTGGTTATGTCTATGCTGGGAACAAAGCATCGCAAGGCGTACTGGAAAAAGTCGGGTTTATTTTTGAAGGCGTGCATCAGAAAGAGTGGTATAAGGTGATTGATGGTGAGGCACATTTCTTTGATGCATCGTATTATTCCATTATTCGTGATGATGTGTAGAAAATATTCTACACATCACACATTTTTTAGAAATTTGTTTTTATTATATGTCATAAAAATGAAAATAAGTTTCTCACTTCTATACATCGATGTATAGAAGTGAAAGTTCTTTATAAATTAAATACACAATATCTGTAGTAAATGATATGGAGGGTTTGTATGCTACAAAAAAGAATTGCTGTTGGCGGAAGCGCCAGTAATCCACCACATCTTGGTCATCGTGATTTAGTGCAAAAAGTATGGGATACGGGTCAATTTGATGAGGTGCACTGGCTGGTGAGCGGAAGTCGCTCTGATAAGCCGAGTCTCATTTCGGTAGAGCATCGCTTTGCGATGGCGCAATTAAATTTCGCAAATATGCGTGGACAAATAATCGTAGATGCTGAGCCAGAAATGACACGACCGACGATTGATGTTTTACGTGACTACCAGCGGTTATATCCGGGCGTAGAGATTATTTGGTATCTTGGTGCTGATCACTTTGCTCCAAAAGAAGAGCAGAGTGGTCTGTGTGATATTTTATATTTTTGGCATGAAGGCAAACGGCTTCTCAACGACTTTCCATTTTTGATTATTCAGAGAGATGGTTATGAAATTGCAGATGATTGTTTGCCACGACGTTATGATGTGATATCGCAAGATAACATTAAGAACGTTGCAAGCAGTGATGCACGCAAGAATATTTCACGAAGGATGTCAAATGTCGGCATTCTTCATGAAGATGTAATTGCGTATATTGAAAAATATCAATTGTATTAATTTTTTTGGAGGAAGAATCATGAAAAGATTGTGGCAAAAAGATGCACCTATTATTGGTAGCATGCTTGAAATGGATACGTATAAGTTTCTTATGTTGTATTTTATCTGGCGGTTTTTTCCGGACTTGCACGTGAAATTCGCATTTACCAATCGTACGCAGAGTGTGCGTCTTGGTGATGAAATTGACATTGTAGAGCTCAAGGAACAAATCGCACATGTTCAAACGTTACGTTTTACCGCACTAGAAAAAAGCTATGTGCGTAGCTGGGGGATGTTTCCGGAAGCGTTTATTGCATGGTTTGATGAAATGCGTTTACCGGATGTGTTGATAGAGCGTACGATCGACGGTCAGATAAGAATTGAAGTTTCCGGTGCGTGGATGCATGTGACATTTTGGGAGTTGTTTATCCTGCCGATTATAAGCGAGTTGCGCGTACGGGCGTTTGTCGGCGAAGATCCTGCAGAGCATGTACGTGTCATTGCAGATCTGGAACGTCGTCTGATGGGAAAGATTCCACGCATACGGAATCTGCAATGGATGATTTCACTTTTTGGACTCAGGCGTCGGGCAAGCGGTGATTGGGAGCGTCGATTTACAAAGATTCTTCTCAATGAAGTCCCGGAACGTATCGTTGGTGTGAGCAATGTCGCAATTGCACAGGAGTATGGCGTGGAAGCCACGGGCACGAATGCGCACGAATTGCCAATGGCACTTGCGGCATTACGGCGTCATGAAGGGCCGGAAATGGTGCGACAATCGCAGTACGAAGTGCTTGCAAAGTGGCAACAATTATATGGCCATAAAGCGCTGATTATGCTGGGGGACACCTTTGGCAGTGAGCAATTTTTCCGTGACTTGCCACGACGCTTTGCCGGTGACTTCATCGGTTTGCGACAGGATTCTGGCGACCCCTTTACCTACGGTGAAGATGCTATTGCGATGTATGAGCGATTTGGAATTAATCCAAAGCAAAAGCGTGTCATCTTTAGTGATGGTCTGACTGTCGAAAAAATGGAGGCATTGGAAAGTCAGTTTGTCGGTCGCATAGGTGGAGGCTTTGGCTGGGGAACCAACGGCACGTTTGACACGCGCTATGTGCAACCTATTTCAATCGTTATGAAGTTGGTTGAAGCGGCAGGAAATCCCGCTGTAAAGCTCAGTGATAACCTTGCAAAGGCGATTGGTCATAAGTCAGAAGTTGCAATGTACAAAGAAATCTTTGGATACAAGGTGACGTTTAATGAACAAGCCGTGTACTAAATAGATCAAGAGATTGTGTATGAATTGTGTTATGAGAGAAAATATTTTCTCTCATAACACCTTTTTTATGAGATACGTACAGGAAGTGGGTACGTATTTCATATGAAAAGTACGTCATGTTTATTTGCCATGAGGGCTAAATAACGTGAAGTGAAATTGTTCTTTACAAACAAGTGGAGGCTCATATGGTTATATCTAGCACTGTGACAGTAGGAACATCATGTGTGCGCGTTGTCGGCGCATTTGTCAAGCAGGTGATAGCGAGTAAACTTTTTGTGCAGTGGTGTAATCGCATTGATGGGAGGTTTGCTCTGGATTTGATCGAGGTACAATCAGTTGACTTTGTGTTGCGAAATGGCAAAAAAGAAATTCTTTTTATCAAACTCAAGGTGACGTACTATAACAACGATAAGAAGATAGTACGCATTGCGCATCTTCGTGGTGGCGCCGTTATTCTCTTTGTCCTCCTTGCGTGTGATGACAGCGAGTATGTCGTTACCGTTTCTGAGGAACGTTTACCTGCCGGCATTTATGAGAGTATTGGTCTGCCGGCGGGAATGCTTGATGGTAACAATGATGCTCTGAGCGTTGCCGTCAAGGAACTCAAAGAGGAGACGGGGATAAAACTTGTATCAGAGAATTTCATCAATATGACGGAGAAGTTTTATGGACAAGGTGAACGTGGTGTAGATGTTTCTCGTGGTGGCAGTGACGAATATTATCAATGTTTCTTTAGTCGTCTGTCATTGACGCGTGAAGCATTAAATGATTTGCACGGTCGCGTGGCGGGCGCTGTGGAAGAACATGAGCGGACAGTTGTCGGTGTAGTCCCGATTAGTCAATTACTTCATCTTTCTCCACAAGCAAGCACATTTATTGCATACGGTTTATACAAAGAGTTACATTTATAGAGGTGTTCTTGGTTGCATTATATGAAAAGCATGTAGATGCAACCCTTTTTTCAGAATTCAACACATGTTGAATTCTGAAATAAAGATTTCCGTTCTTTGACAATTTTATGATACGCTAGGAGGTGTAATCATGAACAACAACATTATGAAAATCCTTCCGGTATTTGGTCCCCAAGATGGTGTACAGGCATTCTGGCAAGAACTTCTTGCACTTGGTGTGCAAGAGGACTTTGATACGCCAAACGTCATTATGGTCCTTGGTGGTGACGGTACGATGCTTGGCGCGCAAGAAAAGTATGCACATGTAAATGTTCCATTTCTGGGCATTGGGTTTGGAAGTGTGAATTTTCTTCTCAATCGTGATCTTCGTGATGCGCGGTTATTATATAATCGGTTGCATGAGGACGCATGGCGCAAAATTCAATCACAGGCACTAACGGCACATGTCATATGTGCAGATGGTGACTACGATGTACATGCGTACAATGATATCTATATCAAGTCACAAAATCCCGCAGAAGCGATACGGATGAAGATTGTTGCACAAGAAGACTTTCCACGTGGAGTGTTTGTTAAAGGTGATGGCGTGATTGTCGCTAACCCTAATGGTAGCACTGCCTACAACAAAAATGCCGGTGGCACGGTATTACCACTCAAAAGTCCTCTGTGGGCACTGACGGCAATTTGCGCCAGTCAGAACTTTCGTGTGACATTGGAGCATCAAGAAATCTCCATAACACTGGAACGTTCGCAAGCGGTACTCGTGGCGGATAATCGTGTATACAATAATGTACAAAAGACTACCATCAAAGCAAGTGACACTTTTGTGACACTTTTGTTTGATGAAAATGAAGACATTAATCAACGTCGATATAGTTTATAGAGAGGTAATATCATGAAAATCGCAATTGCACAGATTAATCCAATTATTGGAGATTTTGAAGGAAATGCGCAAAAAGTCATTGCCGGCTACAATGAGGCTGTTACACAGGGTGCTGAAATAGTGGTCACATCAGAGCTGGTTTTGTGGGGATATCCACCTGGTGATTTACTGCTTGACGCATGGAGATATGATGCCCATGATGTTGCGTTGCAAAAAGCGGTTCGTGCCATCGGTGATGTCCCAATGATTATTGGCGCAACAAAGAAGCATTACAATACAGGTAAAGGTGTTTATAATACCGCATTATTTGTCCGTAATGGCCAAATAATCAGTGAGCAGTATAAAATGCTCTTACCAACGTATGATATCTTT
The DNA here is from genome assembly GCA_964565145.1 of uncultured Pseudobdellovibrionaceae bacterium. Taxonomy (GTDB): domain Bacteria; phylum Patescibacteriota; class Minisyncoccia; order Moranbacterales; genus JALWEZ01. The sequence goes on from CAZMCZ010000032.1 coordinate 7,800, forward strand.
GATGAGCATCGGTATTTTGACCCAAATCCCGAGAAAAGTATTCATGTTGTGCAGTATAAAAGTCAACGAATCGGGATGCTTATCTGCGAGGATCTCTGGGGTGGCACAGAAGAAGATGAAAAATCTTTCTATGATACTGACCCGGTAGAAATTGCAGCGAAGGCAAAACTTGATATTCTTATTACGCTTAACGCATCACCATATCATTGGGGCAAGGGCGATGTAAGAGTACGTTTGGTGCAAAAGATCGCACAACGATGTGCGTGCCCTGTTGTGTATGGTGCGCAAGTGGGGGCAAACACCGAACTTATCTTTGACGGGCGGAGTATGTTTGTTGATGCAAATGGACGTGTGAAACAAATGACCGCATATCGTGAAGAGATAGCCGTGTGTGATATGTGCGATATAAAAGAAATGCGCATGGACGATTCGCAAGATCTTACAGCACTGTATGATGCACTTGTGCTTGGCGTCAGAGATTATTACCAGAAGTCAGGACTGTTCTCCGGTGCCGTACTGGGGCTTTCCGGTGGTATTGATAGCGCGTTGACATTTGCAATTGCGGCAGATGCCCTTGGCAGTGAAAATATTAAAGTGTTTTCTCTTCCATCGCGTTATACCGCTGACATGAGCAACGATGATGCACGAAATCAAGCAAAAGTGATGGGTGTTTCATATGATGTCATTCCTATTAGTCCGGCTGTGAAGGCATTTAGTGACATGCTTTCTGCGTCATTTGCCGGGAAGGATATCGATGTGACAGAGGAAAATATCCAAGCGCGATCTCGCGGGATTGTCCTTATGGCACTTTCCAACAAAGAAAATCGCTTGCTGTTGACAACGGGTAATAAAAGTGAGATGGCTGTTGGTTATGCGACACTCTATGGTGATATGGCCGGAGGATTGGCTGTCATCGCTGATGTGCCAAAGACGCTTGTTTATGCATTGGCACGGTATCGTAACAGCTTGTCGCCAGTCATTCCAAAGCGCGTACTGACACGAGAGCCAAGTGCAGAGCTTGCACCAAATCAATTGGATCGTAATACGTTGCCACCATATGATGTGCTGGATCCAATCTTAGAAGCATATATCGAAGAGCGGATTTCTCCACAGGATATCGTCAATCGTGGTTATGATGCAACGATTGTCCGGGATGTGTGTTGGCGGGTTGACTGTAATGAGTACAAACGTCGTCAAGCAGCGCCGGTGCTACGTGTGACATCAAAAGCCTTTGGTTCAGGACGTCGCTATCCGATTGTTGCAAAGTACTAAAAGGAGGTAAAAATCTATAGCCGAACGTATGTCAATGACATATTAGTAGGCTTTTTTGTTGAGATCATGTTAAGAATATGGTGGAAATGTGTCGGGAGTGGGGAGGTGTAGGCGTAGGTTTG
>CAZMCZ010000033.1:0-2052 GCA_964565145.1 uncultured Pseudobdellovibrionaceae bacterium
GTATATGATAAGCAAAATCCCACAACCTGTACACGACACTCTTTCCCTGCTTGAAGACGCCGGTTTTGAAGCCTATATTGTCGGTGGGAGTGTGCGGGATTTGCTCTGTGGCAAGGAGGCAAAAGACTGGGACCTCACCACCAATGCCACGCCGGAGCAAATCATAGAGATTTTTCCTGATAGTTTTTATGAAAACGATTTTGGCACCGTCGGTGTAAAAGTTGCCCCGTTTCTTTCACATGGCAAACCGCAACGTGAGCATGATGTCATCGAAGTTACGACGTATCGCATTGAAAGCACCTACAGCGACAAGCGTCGTCCGGATGAAATCCGTTTTGCCAAAACACTTGAAGAAGACCTCGCTCGTCGCGACTTCACTATGAATGCCATCGCTCTTTCTCGCACGGGAGACCTTATCGACCCCCACAATGGAGAAAACGACATCGCGCAAAAAATCATCCGCACTGTCGGGGAAGCCCATGAGCGTTTCAATGAAGATGCTCTTCGCATGATGCGCGCTGTGCGCTTTCATGCACAATTGGATTTCACAATTGACAAGCAAACCCTCAAAGCCATTACAAAAAATGCCACCCTCCTCCCGCATGTCTCAATGGAACGCATCCAAGAAGAATTCTCCAAAATCATTATGAGCGATCATCCACGCCAGGGCGTGCAGATGCTCCATGATACAGGTCTCCTCCAGTACATTATCCCCGAGCTAGAGATTGGTATCGGATGTGAGCAAAACCATCATCACATCTACGACGTCTGGGAGCACAATCTCCGCGCATTAGAAACCTGCCCAAGCACAAAACTCTCCGTACGCCTGGCCACACTCTTGCACGATGTCGGCAAACCGGAGTCCAAGCGTGGCAAGGGACGTGACTGCACGTTCTACAATCATGAGTACATCGGCGAACGCATCACCCGCACAATTCTCCGCCGGATGAAATATCCACGCAAAATCATTGATCATGCAACACTGCTTGTGCGCAATCACATGTTTTACTATAGCGTCGACGAAGTAACGGAAGCAGCGGTGCGTCGCATCATCAAAAAGGTCGGCAAAGAAAACATTGGCGACCTCATGGACGTGCGTGTCGGTGACCGCCTTGGCAGTGGCACACCCAAGGCCATGCCGTACAAACTCAGACATTTCCAATACATGGTTGATAAAGTTTCCAACGACCCCATCAGTGTAAAAATGCTCGCAATCAATGGCGATATCATGATCAAAGAGCTCGGTTTCACGCCGGGGCCAAAAATTGGCGCAATCCTTGATACTCTGCTCGCAGAAGTCATTGAAGACCCCTCTCGCAATACGCGTGCCCACCTGATAAAACGTGCCCAAGAGCTCAATCAGCAAGACGTTGAAGCAATTCGCGCCGATGCCAAAAAAGCCATTGCCTTGCAACAGCAACAAGAAGACCGAAACCTCCGCGCCAAACATCGTATCCATTAACCAAAAAAGAACACTACTTCCGAAAATATGAAATTTACGATCAATAACTTAACCACCAATCCTACAACAGCCCTACGTCGTGCCGGCTATCGTTTCCAACGACATGCCGGCGCAGGGGAAATGAGTTTTGTCCATCCAATGGGCCGCGGTGGCTATCCACGCTTCCACGTCTATGTCACAATGGACGGCACGACGATGCACCTCTCCATTCATATCGACCACACCAAACACACGCACGGCACCATGACGCGCCATGGCGGAGAATATGATGGCGATGGCGCACTTGGCACAGAAGTAGAACGCCTGAAACACCTCTTGAAATAAGAGGCCGGCACCAGACATGCCACTATTTTTGTCCTTGCAAAAGATGCGTCTGTGCGCTATACTGGGATTTATGTGAGAGGACATTGTCGTGCATCAACAGCATAAAACATTGTACCTAACCATAACAAAGGGAAAGACAGCGGTAGACGCGGGCGCGTCGTGGAGACAATAATAATGTTCTTTGTGAAAAAAGTAATATAATTGTAAGAAAACATGCTGGGGTGGCGCAAAGGGAAAGACAGCGGTAGACGCGGGCGCGTCGTGGA
>CAZMCZ010000033.1:2152-9188 GCA_964565145.1 uncultured Pseudobdellovibrionaceae bacterium
ATGCTGGGGTGGCGGAATTGGTAGACGCGCCAGGTTTAGGCCCTGGTGGGAGCAATCCTGTGGAGGTTCAAGTCCTCTCTCCAGCACAAAAAAAGACCTCTTGACGTTTTGTCAGAGGTCTTTTTATTCATACAAAAACACGATCAAAAATCCCAATCACCTTTCATGCTACTTGACTGTGTATAGTTCACCACGGTTGATTCAAAAAAGTTGCTTTTATCACTATTGGTGTCTTGCAAACGATCAAGATGCTTATAAGGATTTTCAATGGCTTCCGGATAAAGCGGATCCAATCCCAACATACTCAGACGCTCATTTGCCAACCAGTGCGTATATTCCTTGGTCGTCAGCTCGTTCATACCGGGAATGCGATTGCCCAAAATATGCGAACTCCATGAGATTTCTTGTTCTACCGCCGTGTCCATCATCGTACGAATAATTTCTTCGTTATAAATATCCGGAAACTCTCGTTGAATTTCACGAATGATGTTTGCAAAAATCGTAACGTGTGTTAGTTCGTCGCGACGAATATATCCGATCATCCGTCCTGATGCAAGCATTTTCTGCTTGTCTACCAACGTGTCAAAAAACGCAAAGCCATTATAAAAATAAATGGACTCCAAAAGAAAGTTGGCGACAATCCCGCGAAAAAATGTTTCATCGGTCGGCGCATCAATAAAATCCTGATAAATCTGACCGATGTATTCATTGCGTTCAAGGAGGTGCTTATCCTCTTTCCAAAAATAGTAGATTTCTTCACGTTCTTCAGAATCGACAATCGTCTCAAGCATTGTCGCATATGATTGTGAGTGAATCGCCTCTTGATATGCCTGGATCGAGAGAATGAGATTTACCTCCGGTGATGTGATATAGTCATTGAAGTGTGGCAGATTTACCGTTTGGATTGAATCAAGGAAAATAAGAAAGGAGAGGATGCCTTTGTATGCGCGACGTTCTTCGTCGGAGAGTTCTTGATGAAACATGCGCGCATCATCTTTGAGCCCCGATACTTTCTCCGGCACCCAAAAATTCCCAATCATCACCTGATAAAGCGATTTCGCCCAGGTGTATTTCACTGCGTTTAATTGAAAAAGCCCCGTTGTTGCGCCCTTGATAATCGTACGATGTGCGACATCATCATCTCCCTGTGGATTAAAGATGGCATTGGCATTCATTTTTTCTGTCATAACATTTTTTCTATGAAATTATTTTTCCCCTAGCCACTACAGCTTTCGCATGTTGCTTCCACTTCACCGGACATTGATCGCACATAGTATACCGTTTTGATACCCTTTTTGTGTGCACGCATGTAGTATTCATACAACTGCGCCGGTGACACCTTTGCGGGATCAATCATCCACTCAAAACTAATTGACTGATCAACCCACTGATAGATTTCTGCCATCATGTCGATGACGTCATTCATATCCATGGAAATATATTCTTTGTAAAACCAAAAGTTATCCTTGTTTAATTTTGGTGCGACACGAACCGTCGGTGCAGAAAGATTTGTCTCGACAAAGTACCGTTTATAAATCGGCAACAGTGCCGCGGTCGTACCCACGACACCCGCTGTGGATGTGTTTGGTGCCGGCGCGGTATGATAAGCAAAACGCACGCCATATTTTTTCATATCGGCAAAAAGCTCCTGCCACTCTTCTCCATGTTCTGTATTCTCCTTATACCAGGAAGGATCACGCCCAAGAATTTTCCCTTGGTCATACATGCTTCCTTTGTAGAGCTCATAAGCACCGCGCTCTTTGGCGATATCAACGCTTGCACGATAAGTATGATAGCCAAAACGCTCAAAAAGTTTCTTGACTTCTTCGCGCGCCTCCGGTGTCTCATAGGAGATTTTGCGTGTTGCAAGATATTCTGCAAGTCCCAAATACCCCAATCCGACACTTCGATAGCGATTAGCCGTTCTCTCCGATTCCTTGATTGGGAAATAATTGAGTGTGATCACATTATCAAGCACACGGAAGACTGTTGGAAAAACCTTTGCAATGGTTGCATCATCATGCACCTTTGCGACATTGATAGATGCGAGGTTACACGTTACGAGGTCGCCGGTATCATAAGTGATTGAAATCTTGCCATCGTCCAATGTTTCTTCTTTAAATTTTGTTGGTGAGGTGTTTTGACAAATTTCCGTACAGAGCTGTGTAGAATACACATTACCGGCATGCGCATTTGGATTTAACCGATTAACCGTATCACGGAAAAAGACATACGGCATACCCGTTTCCACTGTTGTTTTGAGAAACATCTTAAAAAGATCTTTTGCTTTGACGGTTTTTTTCATCTCAAGGCGGTCATCCGCTTCACATTTTTTATAAAATACATCAAAATCTTCGTTGAATTTATCCTGCATCGTTTCACCGGTAATTTTTTCCACTTCGTGCGGATCAAAAAGTGTCCATTCACCGTCTTGAGCAACACGCTCCATAAAAAGGTCGGGGATAGAAACCGCCGGGAAAACATCAAAGGCCTTGGAACGAATATCACCTGTTTCCGTTTGCAGGTCAAGAAAGTCGTGGATATCACGATGCCAGATGTCCAGTGTGACCGAGATTGCTCCGAGTCGTGACCCGAGCTGATTCACGGCAACCGCCGTATCATTGATCACTTTAATCCATGGATTAACGCCCCCACTCATCCCCTTGCGCCCGCGAATCATCGCACCACGTGCACGGATATTGCCGAGGTACACACCGACGCCACCGCCAAACTTTGAAATCTGTGCCATATTTTCAATGGCGTGATAGATTGCACGCAAGTCGTCGTCTACATTGATTTTGAAGCAACTGGAAAGTTGATGATAATTAGTCCGCGCATTGAGGAGTGTCGGCGTTGGCAATGAAATCATCTGCTCACTGCAGTACTTGTAAATTTCCAATGCGCGCTCCAATCGGACATCATCTTTTTCCGGAATTGCCAGAAAAAGCGCTACGGACATATACATTTCCTGTGGCAACTCTTTGATGACGCCGTTGGGGTTGAGGAGATAGCGTTTATCAAGAGAAAGAACCGTTGTGTATTCGTATGCATCATCTCGCTCCATGGAGAGATGCTCCCCTGCTGTGCGAATATCTTCCTCGGAATAATAATCGTAAAACTTTTTATAATACAAACCATTATCCACATATTCCTTAAAGAGTGTCGCGTAAGAATCCGGTGTATAGATTTCTTTGATGCTTATGTTACGGTTACGGCAGGCTTGTTTGTAGAGGTTTCCTGTGAAGATGCGTGCTGCGATATGTTGCCATGCGATATTATCCACGCTCACAAGGTCAACGCACGTCTTTACCAAGAGCGCATTAATGTCTGTCGTGTGAATATCCTCAACGATGTTTTTTTTGAAAGCAACGACAAAATCCGCAAAGGGACACTGTTGCTCATACCCAATTGCAGAACGATCATAGACACTGCGAATTTTATCAATGTCAAACGTTTCTTTGGTACCATCAGCTTTTGTCACATTGAGATCACCTTTTTCAAAAAGCTCCACCAACTCCTCTTGTTTCTCTGCACGCTCTTCCTTGCGATGCGAACGATAAAGGATATAGGCCTTTGCAACATCAGTGACGCCGGCGCGCATAAGATGCGCTTCAACGACATCCTGAATTGTTTCTACGGCCGGGATGTGCCGCACATCACCCTTATCATGGGTTCGCTCAATGTCTGCAATAATCTCATCTGTGATTGTGGGGATAAAGCTTTTGTCGGGGTGATGGACAGCATCACAAGCTTTTTCAATCGCTTTTTCAATGCGTGTGCGATCAAAGTCCGCCTCTTCTCCGTCGCGCTTTTTGATTTTTGTCAATGTCATATTTTTTACTAAATAATTATTTTTGCGGTCAAAAAAGAAGGCATGTATCGTGGGTAGCCCCCTGCTACACGCTCCCTCAACGTATCCTCAATTGTTTAAGTGACCAATGTGATATGCCGTCATAAACAGACAGCGCCTCTCTCTTATGTTGCGAACCGTCCACACACAACGCTCCAATCAATCGCCTGCATAAAGGCCTCAATATATGCTTTGCGGTCCATGCCATAATCCAATACAAATGCATGTTCAAAAACATCCATGATAAGCAGTGGCACGGCTCCCGCCAAATGCCCCATATCATGCTCATTAATCCATACATTAAATAACCGCTCCCCCACGGTATCATAGTAAAGGACTGTCCATCCAATGCCACGCAAAGATCCTTTTGCAATGAAATCTTTTTCCCATGCAGACACACTGCCAAAGTCTCTGCTCATTTGCACTGCGAGCGCATCATCGCCACGCAGTTCACTCGTCTGTGCATTCATCGCATCAAAATACAACTCATGCAGTCGCATCCCATTGAATTCCCAACCGAAGCGCCGAGAAAGCTCCGCGTATTCCGGTGTGCCGATTTCCGTTGTAGAAATTTTTTCTGCAACGGTGTTGGTGTTGGCGACATATCCGTTATAGAGGCCGAAGTGATTGGTCAAAAGCGCATCACTAAAACCCGTCAATCCGAGAAGGTGCTCATAATTTTTTGCTTCATAGGCCATACGAACGTTCTAAAAAATAATATGATGTGGATAAGCGATGTGGGAGAAGGGCACCTCGCTGTAAGATAACACTCCTCTGACGTTGAGAGATGCAACTGCTGATAACCGCTCATCCCACATAAAAGCTTTCCTAAATTTTGTTTACGAGATCTACTCCCGGTGTCAATGTGTCATCGCCCGGTTGCCACTTTGCAGGACACACTTTATCTCCATGCTCCGCCACAAACTGCGCGGCCTGTACTTTACGTACTGTCTCGGCGGCATTACGTCCGATGCTATTGTCATTGACTTCATATGCTTTGAGAATGCCATCCGGATCGATGATAAATGTCCCACGCAAGGCCAGTCCTTCATCCTCAATGTAGACACCGCACGTACGTGCCAAGCGTCCTGTCGGATCCGCTGCCATTGGAAATGTTACTTTTCCAACCGCTTCGCTTTGATCATGCCATGCCTTATGTGCAAACGCCGTGTCTGTAGAAACGCTCAAAACCTCTACATCCATTTTTTGCAATTGCTCATAATGCTCTGCCATATCTTCAATCTCTGTCGGGCACACAAATGTAAAGTCTGCAGGATAAAAGAAGAGGATAAGCCATTTCCCGCGATAATCGGAGAGATTAACTTTTTTTATGTCATCGTTATGATAAATATCCAATTGCATGTCGGGAATATGCTCTCCGATTACCGGAAGTTCATTTGTGCAACATGCATCATCACACATGAAATCAAGCTCTGGGGTTGCTACGGTCATAAATTTTTTATTAATTGATTACGTATTAACGTACTCTCTATGATAGAGGGCTTGCCGGCCTCCGTCAATACTACTACTTGTGTGTTTTTATGCCTACAAACTACTACATGTAGTAGTATAATGCATATCTGTGGAGAAATCACTCCTCCTTTTTCGCCGGAAAAACCATAATATCATCCATCACAACATCGTGTGGTTGTCGTGGCACATGTGCGATGATTTGACACTGCCAGGCCAGGGCGCAGATTGTTTGTGCGGTGTGTCGTGCAAAAAACCGATCATAATACCCTCCACCGCGCCCAAGCCGTACGCCCCTTCTGTCAAAGGCAATGCCCGGCACCAGTGCGAGGTCAATTTTTTTGTGCGAAGTCACCGCGCTTTGCGGTTCGCTCATGCCACACCTTCCCCGCCGTAGTGCAGACATGCTTGATAGGACAACGGCTTCCATCGTCTGTGTGGTTGTGATTTTTGGAACCGAAACCGTTTTTCCTTGACGCAGGAGTTGTGCAATCAACGGCCTTGTCGGGACTTCCCATCCATAAGACACATAGACAAAAACATGTTCTGCCTGACGCAGGGAAGCACTCTGAGAGATCCGTTGTGCAATGAGCTCTTGGTGCTTACGGCTTTGTCGCGACGCATAAAGACGCAGTCGCTGTTGCATCATGATACGGATAATATTTTTTTGTGTTGTTGTCCCCATCTCTCTAGTATAGCGCATCTGTGGCGTGTTGACTTTTGCGCTCCTTCCGATACAGTAACTATATGCACCACACAAAAACAATTACCGGTCCCGGCACCAACATGCGCATTGATGCGTATATGCAAAAAGAGCTCGCGTCCTTTTCACGAGGTGATATTGTACGCGCACTCAAAAACAAAAACATTCTTTGCAATGACAAAAGCGTAAAGCCCAGCTACCGACTCCATCTCGGAGATCGCATCACCTATACAGACATCCCCACCATACAAACCGACACACTCGTGCCACAGGCATCGGTGCACTTTACCGTTCATGAAGAAACACCTGATTTCCTCATCATTGATAAGCCACGCGGTCTCCAAGTACATCCCAGCGCAACAGAAAAATCCCACACGCTTGCCAACGGCCTTCTGGCACGTTACCCGGAAATTTTACATGTTGGTGATGATCCACTGCGCCCCGGCATCGTCCATCGTCTTGACAAAGACACATCGGGACTGATGGTTGTTGCGCGCAATCAAAAAACCTTTGATGCACTCAAACTGGCTTTTGCGTCACGGGCTGTGCACAAAACATACTATGCGCTCGTCTGGGGCATCCCGCAAAAGACCTCCGACATCATCGATGTCCCGATTGCGCGTGCGATGAGCTACACGCGACAAAAAGTGGTGCACCATCACACCAATCGCTATCGCGGTGACGCCAAAGAGGCCATTACACACTACCGCGTCAAAGCATGCTATCATTTGCCCTTTACCGTTAAGCACGCTCCTTCTGCCGTTGCTGACCGTGCTACGACATCGCAGGCACACTGCGCTTTGGTTGAAATACAACCAAAAACCGGTCGTATGCATCAAATCCGTGTCCACATGCGTCACATCGGACATCCCTTGCTTGGCGATGTGAAATACGAAACCAAAAACGTTCACACCCTCAATAAGAAATTATTTGCAACACTTCCCCCGGAGACTTTACAAACATTCTATCTCCACGCGCATCGTCTCAGTTTTCCCCTGGATAAACAAACCCAC
>CAZMCZ010000034.1:0-8735 GCA_964565145.1 uncultured Pseudobdellovibrionaceae bacterium
TTTACCGATGGAAGGCCGGCGTTTTATGCGCAGTTGTAGGGAGGGGAAAAAGGCATGATGTTTTTGCCCTCGTGTTTCAGCACATTATAGTGTTTGTGTGGTAGAGATGAGTACAGGGGCTTGCAAGAAATCGCATAATGGTATATACTGTGGTGTACAGAGAGGAAATGCGCCTGGGCGCATTTTTGATTAGAAATTTATACGAATTTATGTCACAAGATAATTTAATACGATTGGTTTCACAAGGCGACGAAAATGGTGTTGGCAAAGGACATGTCATTTGGTCACACAAAAATACGAAAAAACTTCGCACCGTTAAATTGCATTTGAAGAAATTTAATCCGATTGCAAAAAAACACACAGCGTACGTCGAGAAAAAAAAGAAATAACCTTTTGGTCTATATAATTTACACTTAGCACAAATTTATGGCACGAGTATGTCAAATCACAGGTAAAAAAACCATTTCCGGTCATAATGTTTCTCATGCACAAAACAAAACAAAGAGAACATTCAAGCCAAACCTGCAATCAAAAAGAATGCTTAATCCGGCAACGGGTAAAATGATGCGTTTACGTCTTTCAACGGCTGCAATGCGAACACTTAAAAAGTGGCAAGCGGAGGGCAAGCAATATGACTTGCGTGAGTTGATCAAATAATTTATAATGGATATAAATCATTATTAAAAAAAATATATGAGAACAGTTTCTACACCACGCGTTTCTTTGGGAAGTTTCATCCTGGGTATTGTAATCACGATTATGGTTTTCCATGCTTATACCGTGTATCAAATCCGTACATTGGCATTGCAAAATCAAGCAAATATTGCACAAATTGCTAGCGTATTGCAACAAGCGCTTAGTCCGCAACAAGCAGTACCGGCGCAACAACAAGCGGCACCACAACAAGCAGTACCACAAAAAAATAGTCAAGAAAAACCGGAAAAAAAATAGCACAGACACTAGCGTAAAACCGGCCCATGGAGGTCGGTTTTTGTTTTGGGGTGGATACCTCCCACGGATATTTTTTATGTTTTAGTGTGCGTGTAGCTATTGCCGGCGCGCGTTTTGTGGTGGGAGGATTTTCAAGAAAATGAGATGATTGTGTGATGGATTATGTAAAGATGAGTGGACATGTTTGGGTACTAGTGTTATGATGCAATTATATGAAAAAGCAACAGGATAAAATTGTTGGAAATTGCGTGTTGACGTGTCGACGATCGCAAAACATTACACAGCAAGCGCTTGCAGACGCTGTTGGCGTTACCAGACAGACCGTTATCGCCATTGAAAAAGGAAATTATACACCTTCTGTTTTGTTGGCACTCAAAATTGCACAATTTTTTCATCAACCGCTTGAAAAAGTTTTTTATCTCAAGTAATATATCACGTAATTATTTAGATGTTTTTATGAAAAAGTTTTTTCTCAAAGATAGTGTTCTCATTTTTTTACTCATTGCAATCACGTGCGCATGTTATTTCCCCATAATGCCACATGATCTCACGATGATGGGATATTCGCTTGTTGTAATCTTATTTGCCGTTTTGGCATTTGTCTCATGGCATGAAAAGGCCATCGATGAACGTGAAGAAAAACACCGTAGCATCAGAGAACAGTTTGCGTTTTTTGCCGGAGGGATGGTGTTGATTATAGGGATTGCCTATCAAGGACTTTCCCATGAGAGGGTTGATCTGTGGCTTATCGGCGCATTTAGTGCGATGCTTCTTGGGCGCGTCATCGGTCGCATCTGGGCGGTAAAACATTATTAACAAGAAGAAAAACTTATCCACAGGCTCATGTTAAGTTGACTTGACATGCGTCTTTTTTTTGCTATACTATAGATATGTAAACATGTTATATTATCATTATGAAAAAAACATATAAAGGAGGCGTCGTTGCAGTGGTTCTTGTCATTATCGCCGTTGTTATCGTTGGTGCCGTGATGTTTGGGCGCTCTGCGGTAACGGATATTGCAAAAAATACCGCACAGATTGCAACTGATACCGCAAAAGACAAAGGTGCGGAACTTGTTGAAAATAACAAAGACAAAGCTGTTGACGCCGTCAAAAATGTTGTCGATGATGTGAAAAACTCTGCAATGACAGAAGGGAAGCATGCTGTCGGAGAGGCGATGAAAGACGTGGGAGAAAAATTAATCGACGATGCAGATGCCAACGGTTCTTATGAAGAGTATGCGCCAGAGAAAATTGTAGCCAACGGCGGTGCCGTTTTGGATTTTTATGCGCCGTGGTGTCCAAGCTGTCGCGCACTTGAGAAAAACATCCTTGCACACAGTAGTGACATTCCCGCAGGTGTTGTGATTTTGAAAGTGGACTATGATACACAAAAAGATCTTGCAAAAAAATATGGTGTTGTACAACAGCACACACTTGTGCAGGTCGATCAAGATGGCACGATGATCAATAAATGGGTGGGTAGTCCGACCCTTGAGCATCTCTTGCGAAATATGAAATAAAGTATTCATTGTTCTTACAAGAGAGGAGATAATTCATTATTACATATACTATGACGTTATTTGTCATCGCTTTTGTTGCCGGTGTGCTTACGGTGCTTGCACCATGTGTCTTGCCGTTGCTACCGATCATTATCGGTGGCAGTGTCCGTGATGCACGGTCACGATGGAAGCCGTTTGTCATCACAGGATCGCTTGCACTTAGCATCATTCTTTTTACGCTTGCACTCAAAGTGTCAACGGCATTCATTGAGATTCCACGATCGTTTTGGAGCAATCTCTCCGGTGGTATTTTAATCTTTTTTGGCATAATCACACTTTTTCCGACACTGTGGGAAAACGTGATGGCGCCGTTTAGTTCTACGCGGGCACATCGCGTGATTGCACAAGGGACGCGGAAACAAAGTTTTTGGGGAGATGTGATGATCGGCGGTGCGCTTGGTCCGGTGTTTAGCTCGTGTTCACCGACATATGCCATCATCATTGCGACGGTGTTACCGCAGAGCTTTGCGCAAGGGTTTATCGATCTAATCGCGTATACGCTCGGACTCTCTCTCGTGCTTTTGGGGATTGCATTCCTTGGACAGAAACTTACAAAACGTCTTGCAGGCGCGGCAAATCCACACGGATGGTTTAAGCGTACATTGGCACTTCTTTTTCTCATTGTTGGGGTGGCTATTATCTTTGGCTTTGATAAGGAGATTGAAAGTAGCATTTTGGATACCGGCGTGTATGACCATATTGGCGGATTAGAACAGACGCTTTTGGAGTATGTGGAGTAATTTTTTATTGCACTACGATTTATGAGAACGGGCATTCTTTTTTTCTTTCTTTTGAGCAGTCTTTTTGTGCTTGTCTTTTTTGTGTGGTTTTTGCGCTATCAAAAATCACCGCAAGACCATGCAAGAGGGGGTAAGCAACTCAGTGCACAACAGCATCAACGCACGCCCACAGTGTCCGGGCAGGGAGTGGAGACAGCGTCCTCGCAAAATATTTATCCGCACGCGCATGAATTTGTCGCGCCACGTGGTTTTATCAATACTAAAAGCATCACACTGCAACAAGCGCGTGAGCACAACAAATTGGTCCTTGTGCATTTTTGGACCTATGGGTGCATCAATTGTAAACGCACACTGGGACATCTCAACGATTGGTACGACAAGTATCATGCGGACGGATTAGAAATTATCGGAGTGCATTATCCGGAGTTTAGCTATGAGCGTCGTCGTGAGAATGTTGTAGCCTTTGTGCAAAAAAATGCTATACGCTATCCAATTGTTCTTGATAATGATGGGGGGACGTGGCGCGCATACCATAATCGTTATTGGCCACATCGCTATCTCATCATGCCTGACAGTAGTATCATTTATGAGCATATCGGTGAGGGCGCCTATGATGAAACGGAAGCAAAAATTCGTGAGGTGTTGTATAATGAAGGGTAATGCAACGCAGAGAGGGTTTTCTAAAATGTCCGGCGATTTTTAGAACAATCATTATCCAAAGCATTCTCTTTTTGGCGTGCGCATTAACTATAATTTCATAGAACGATATCATGAAGGACCTCTATCAACAATCCATTGCTTTGCATCAAAAGCACGGCGGGAAAATCGCAACAGAACATACCGTACCTCTTGAGACGACGACAGATTTATCGCTGGCCTATACACCGGGCGTCGCCGGCGTGTGTCGAGAAATCGCACAGCATCCTGCGCGTGTGCACGAGCTTACCATCAAAAAAAACACCGTTGCCATTGTGAGCGATGGTAGCGCGGTGCTTGGGCTCGGGAATATCGGCCCGGAAGCGGCGATTCCCGTCATGGAAGGAAAGGCGGCGCTTTTTAAAAAATTTGCCGATATTAATGCGTTTCCACTTTGTTTGGACACACAAGACCCGGAAGAAATCATCAGTATTGTCAAAAACATTGCTCCGGTTTTTGGCGGGATCAATCTTGAGGATATTTCAGCGCCACGATGTTTTGCGATTGAAGAGCGTCTGCGTGCGATGCTTGATATCCCCGTGATGCATGATGATCAACACGGAACGGCAACGGTTGTCCTTGCAGGACTGATTAACGCATTGCGCTTGCGAGGAGGTGACGAAAAAAATGTAAAAGTCGTCCTCTCCGGAGCCGGATCTGCCGGCGTTGCCATTGCAAAGATTTTGCTTTCTTATGGCATAAAAAATGTCACAGCCTGTGATCGTAAAGGTGTATTGTGTCATGAGAGAGATGATCTCAATGAAACGAAGCAACGCCTTGTCGCAATGACCAATCCGGAGCGTATCTGCGGAACGCTTGCCGATATTATCGTTGATGCCGATGTTTTTATCGGTGTGAGTGCGCCCGGCGTATTGACGCAGGAGATGATACAAACAATGCATAAGAAGCCGATTATTTTTGCACTTGCAAATCCCGAGCCGGAAATTATGCCAGAGGAGGCTCTTGCTGCGGGAGCATTTATCGTGGCAACGGGACGTAGTGATTTCCCCAATCAAGTAAATAACGTCTTGGCATTTCCGGGACTTTTTCGTGGCATTCTTGGAAGTGGAAAGCAGTTTGATGAAACGGTTTTTGTCCGTGCGGCACAAGCCATCGCATCGTGCGTAGAACATCCGACACCACAAAAAATCATCCCCGGTGTGTTTGAAAAGGACGTCGTGCACAGCGTCGCGCGCGTAGTATAAACCATTCCCACTCTTTCTCAAATAAAAAAATAACAACGATTATGCACAAAGAACAATTAACAGAGATCAATAAGCTGTTGCGTACGTGGATTCTTACGATGACAACAGAGGCCGGCTCAGGACATCCGACGTCATCATTGAGTGCCGTAGAGCTCATGAGCACGCTGTTTTTTGGTGGTGGAAACGGTGCCAGCGATGCTTTTTTTCGTTTTGATAAAGATGACATTGATTATTTTGCAAATGACCGATTGATTTTTTCCAAGGGTCATGCGTCGCCACTTTTTTATGCACTTTGGGCTTGTGCCGATGGCATTGAGGCAGACGAATTACACACGTTACGTAAGATTGATTCGCGACTTGAGGGACATCCCACAGTGCGATTTCCTTTTACGGAGGCGGCGACGGGATCATTGGGGCAGGGACTCTCTATCGGGCTTGGTACGGCGCTTGCGCAGAAAAAGCTTGATGGTAGCACGGCACGCACGTGGGTTCTTCTCGGAGATAGTGAAATGGCAGAGGGGCAAGTTTGGGAAGCGATGGCCGTTGCGTGTCATTATGAGGTGAATAATCTCATCGCAGTAGTGGATGTGAATCGATTGGGACAGCGAGGAGAGACGATGCTTGGACATCACGTGGACGTTTATGCGGAACGCGCACGCGCTTTTGGTTGGAATGCGCTTATCGTGGATGGACATGATGTTGATGCGATTATCCAAGCCTATGGTGAGGCCATCCACGAGCAGAAACGTCCCACGATGATTATCGCGCAAACGATTAAGGGAAAGGGCGTTTCTTTTATCGAAGATAAAAACGGGTGGCATGGCAAGGCATTAAACCGCGAAGAGCTTGCAACGGCATTGGCGGAGATCGGAAATGTTGATTTTCAGCTCCGTGGCCGTCTGGTGCTTCCCGATAAAACACAAAAAAGAACATTACGACAAACAGACACAGCAAAACAACCCACGGCAATGCCTTCTGTGGGGACGATGCATGCACCGCGCAATGGTTATGGAGAAGGTCTTTGTGATCTGATGTCTGTGGATGCGCGCGTCGTTGTCCTTGATGCGGAAGTGAGCAATTCTACGCGTGCGGATTTTGTCAAAAAAGCTTATCCGGATCGGTTTTTTGAAATGTATATTGCCGAGCAAAATATGGCTTCTGTAGCGCTGGGCATGGCGCGCCGCGGATACAAGCCGTATCTTTCCACGTTTGCAGCGTTTTTTTCGCGTTGTGATGATCAAGTGCGTATGGCGCAGTTTAGTGATGTGGATCTGGTCTGTGTGGGTACGCATCCGGGTGTATCAATCGGTGCTGACGGCGCTTCTCAGATGGGATTGGCAGATGTGGCATTTTTTCGAGCATTGCTTGGTAGCAGTGTCGTTGCGCCTGCCGATGCTGTGAGCACGCGTTTATTGACGCAAACATTATCGGCATCGTCCGGGATTTCTTATCTGCGCGTTATACGAGAAGAGGTGTCAACGCTTTATGATGCGCATGAGCAGTTTCCTCTTGGTGGCAGTAAGACGCTCTTGCAGAGTGCGCAGGATGATGTCGCCATTATCGCTTCCGGTATTGTTGTGCATGAGGCGATGCGCGCAGCAAAGGATCTCAAGGAACAAGGCGTGTCTGTGCGTGTGATTGATGCGTATTCACTAAAGCCATTTGACAGTGCCATGCTTTATAACGTGGTGAAGCAGATTGGCAAAATGGTGATCGTAGAAGATCACTATGCCGAAGGTGGGCTTGGTGCCATCATCAAAGATATTCTTTCCGGCACATCCTATGAGTTGCGTCATCTCTGTGTGCGTGATGTACCGCGTAGTGGTCATATGCAGGAATTGCTTGCCTATGAAAAAATTGATGCTCATGCCATTACACAAGCCGTACAAGAAATGGTACAATAGCATATATAAAATAAAAAACAATTATGGAGAAAAAAAATAAAAAACTTCTTTTGAATGTCAACGGAAAGGAGATGAAGATTCCGATAAACCGAGAGAATGAATTATTGCATCGCAGTATCCACAGCGAGGATCACGATGGTGAGTACTCATGGCGTATCTTGCGCATCCAATCAGAGTTTGTCAAAGGACATGACTTTCTCAAAAATTATGATAAAGCGGTTACGATTTTTGGTAGTGCGCGCACCGGCTTTGATGATATTGTTTATCGTGAGGCAGAAGAACTTGCAAGTTATCTGGCAAAGGACGGATTTGCTGTTTTTACCGGTGGTGGTCCCGGTGTGATGGAAGCGGCCAACAAAGGCGCGCGTGAGGCCGGTGGTCAGAGTGTCGGCATCAACATCAACCTTCCCGGCAATGATCGCATGACAGAACGTCGCAATCCGTATGTGACGGAAGCGGAGTCGTTTGATTATTTTTTTGTCCGTAAAGTTATTCTTTCATACGCCGCACAGTTTTACATTGCCTTTCCCGGTGGCTTTGGCACGATGGATGAGTTGTTTGAAATGCTTACACTTGTACAAACGGGAAAGACATCACAGATTCCCATCATTCTGGTCAATAAAGAGTTTTGGGGTCCGTTGGTAGAGTGGATTCGCACGACCATGTACGAAAAAAACCATTCTATTGCCAAAAAAGATTTAGAGCTTTTTCACCTTGTTGACAGCGCAGAGGAAGCGCGTGATTTCATTAACAGTTGTCTGCGTTAATTTTATGAGCATGCCGAAACACATTATCAAATCAGATGGCGCGCTTGAACAGTTTTCTCAGCAAAAGTTGATGCGATCATTGCGACGTGCCGGCGTTGACAAGCGCCATGCAGATGAAATCCTTGCAGAGATTGTGCGCGCAACAGGCATCAAATCCACACGTGACGTCCATCGTCATGTCTATCGACACCTCAAGAAGCATCAACGACCATTAGCGGCAAAATATAATCTCAAGCGTGCCATTGCGGATTTGGGTCCAAGTGGTTATCCGTTTGAACAATTTATCGGGCGACTTCTTCGCGCAAAGGGATATTATGTCAGCACGAATCGCATCATACGAGGAAAATGCGTGTCACATGAAATTGATGTCCTCGGTCGCAAAGATAGGAAGCATTTTATCTTTGAGTGTAAGTTTCATAATCGTGCCGGGTATAAAAGTGATGTCCAAACCGTGCTCTACATGAAAGCGCGCTATGATGATATCCGTCTGCGATGGGAGCGCCTGGAGCGTCGAAAAGACCTTCACAAAGTCTGGGTCGTGACAAATACAAGCTTTACATCAGAGGCCCGACGCTACGCTACATGTGCCGGCATAGGATTGATGGCGTGGCGCTATCCGATGGGGCACAGTTTGGTAGAACTTATTGAAGAAACGGGACTTCACCCGATTACGGCGCTTACATCCATCACAAAAAAGCAAAAAAGTTCGCTCGTCACACACGGGCTTGTGGTGTGTCGTGATGCGCACAAGAAAAAGTATGTTTTGGAACGTGCCGGTATACGTGGCAAAAAATTAAAACGCGTTCTTGAGGAAGCAGATGCTATTTGCGGGTGTCTTTCATAAAAGTTTTCACTTCTCTATGACCACCTGCCAACACTACAAACAGCAATACACCGAGCTTAAGGAGCT
>CAZMCZ010000035.1:0-3277 GCA_964565145.1 uncultured Pseudobdellovibrionaceae bacterium
ACATGTTGCTTTTTTTGCGTTCCTCTGTCGCTACGGCACGTAACGCTTTGGTAATCTCACCATAGACAGCCATTATCTTTTTTAAAATAAATTATTTTTTTAGAATATCCAGAAGATCCAGGTAGTGTGCTATGTCACGGGTGCGCACAACATCTCGTTGCAAAAACGTACCATCCAATACATCTTTGGCAAACGCGTTGATTTCTTTTCGTAATGTCTTGACCTGTTCGTCGCTCACATCAAAAACTTTTCGTTCATATTCTCCACGGTCATTTTTCTCCACAAAATCAAGTACGCCTTCGCGCATCACATATTTCGTACCGTCACTTTGCTCATAATGATCCAACAGCAATTTATAAAAGACGATTTGTCGTTCAAGCTGTTGACGGTCTTCTTTGTTTTTTTTGCTCCACGGCTTCCCCGTCTTGTAGTCCACCACACGCACACCGCCATCATCCAAGAGTTCCATTTTGTCGATAATACCCGTAAGAAGAATCTCTCGTCCATCATCAAGCACAAACGGAATTGCCTGTATTTTTTTCTCTGTGAGGATATTAAGCGCAAACTGTTTATGATATTCTTGCCAATAATCCTCCAAGAGGTCGTGCCCATAGGCATGGATTTCATCATAGTACTCAGCAAGCAAAAATTCTTTTTCCAGTGCATGCTCAAAACACGCATGGAGCTCTTTCACGGGTGCGATTTTCTTTTGTTCTTTGACGATATCAAAGTATTTCTCCAATGTATGGTGGATGAGATTACCAAAAAGCAAGGACTTTGTCTGTGCTTGCGGGAGACGAACCAAATTACGAAAAAAATACAATACCGGACTTCTCATATAATTATTCAGCGCGCTCACGCTTAGCGGCGTCGTGAGAAACTTCTCCCTGATATACTCATTGTCTAAAATATGTGGCAGAACGGGTGTGCGTGGACGAAATTGTTGCGCGACATCGTGGTGTTGCGTGGTGTGATCATGATGATGGACGTGCGCTGTTGCAAGTTCATCGATAAAAAGCGTTGGAAGTCTCTCTTTTCCCTTGTCATCGGTTTTAGCATAGGTGATGGTCACATCTTGTTTTGCGCGTGTCAGTGCGACATAGAACAATCGACGCTCATCATTGATATCTCCGACATCCTCATTGATTGGCAGATGAAATATTCTCTGGATGGTCTTGTGATCCCACACCTTATGAATGGCATTGGTGATATAAACATGTTCAAATTCAAGTCCCTTGGCTCCATGTGCTGTCATGAGTTGCACGCCGTGCTCCATGCCACTGCCGGGCACGTTGATGGTAAGATTGTATGCCATGAGCGTATCAATATATGCCAAGAAATCACGCAAGCGATACTGCGGTTTGGTTTCCATTTGGATGCGAATTTCTTGCATCAGTGTCTCCAATTGTCGCACGTGTGTGAGATGATTCTTGCGTGCCATTAAATGTTTGAGGAAACCGCTTTCCCGTACGATTGCTTCAAAAAACATCAAAAACGGCATATTTTCTCCTGCGGATTTTTGTGCACGAAACAATGCGCCGACCTCCACAATGCGCTTTTTGTTGACAAGTCCCTTTACGTGATCTAATTGTTTTGTCGTGATCAGGTGAAAGAGAGAGCGTTCCATCTTACCGTAACGACTCATCTCAAAAAGCAGTACCACATCACGAATATCAAGCCCCAAAAAATCAATCAGAAGCGCCCGCCCCATCGATGCGCTGTCCATCGGATTTGCAATGGCATGGAGGAGAAAAAACAATTTGCGCATCACCGGGTCTTCCAGGAGGTTTTGGCGTGAGCTAATCGTATACGGAACACTCTCTCGCTCCAAGGCAGCTTTAATGTCTCCCAAGTGATCGTTTTGACGATACATGATAGCAATGTCCTGTGGCGATGTGCCGTTTGTTATTTTTTTCTTGATATCGTGTGCGATAAATGCTAATTCTTGTGTGCGATCAGCAAAGGCGTGGACATCAATGGAAGCATGTGTGACATCTCCACGCGCTGTGAGTTCGGTGTGTTTTTGCTCCCGTTCTTCTGCGCTAATGAGCGTATGGGCCGTATCAAGGATTTCTTGCGTTGAGCGATAGTTATCACTGAGGTGAATGACCTGCATTTGTGGAAAACGCTGTGAAAAATGCAAAAAGTTTTCCACGCTTGCTCCCTGAAATCGATAGATTGCTTGCTTATCATCACCGACCGTAAAGAGATTTGGCGCATCCCCCGTAGGAACCTCGCTAAGAAGCTCCAAAAGACGATTTTGTCCATCGTTGGTGTCCTGATGCTCATCCACAAGGATGTATTGATATTGTTCCAAAAGTGTTGCGTGAAATGCTTCGGATTGTTCCAGGGCATCCACAACGGCGATAATCATATCAGAAAAATCATAGAGATGCTGTTTGCGTAATGCTTCTTGATATTGTTCATAGACCACTGCCAGCTCCTTGTTTTTTTTTACAAATTTGAGCGCATTTGGCTTGAGGTCGCCTTTGACAAAGTTTTTGACCTTCTTTTTATAATAATTATTTTCATCTGCCAGAACGTTCTTTTCTTGCTCTGCGATCCGTTTGCGAAAATCTTGTGGTGAAACGCCTTGGCGCTTAAGCGCTTCAATAGCGGAAATAATCTTTGTTGTGTGATGACGTTCACTTGCAAATGTTTTGAGAAAAACAAAATCACCATCACTCACAATTTGTTCAATCAATTGTATGCGATCAATTTCTGCAATGGGCCGCGCAGAAACAAAGGCGGGAAAATCATCCGGATAACGATTCATCTGTTCTTCACAAAAACTATGAAATGTATAAATGCCGACGTTATATGCCGTTTGTGTGCCGACGAGGTCGCAAAGGCGCGCGCGCATCGCACTGACACCGGCATTGGTAAATGTCAGTGCAAGAATATTTTCCGGGCCAATGCCCGTGCCGGCTTTGCGCAAAATATTGGCGATGCGCATTGCAAGAATCTCTGTCTTCCCTGTGCCCGGTCCGGCAATCACCATAACCGGTCCCTCAATCGTGTCTACAGCCTGACGCTGTGCCTCATTTAACTTTTTGTATCGCGCGTCAAAAGACGTCGTGGTTTGTTCGTTGATTTTTGTCATATGATTTCATTATACACTATAAAAAAGCAACGAGAATGCCCGTCGCTTTTTTTCCTTTATATTTTACAATGAACTACCCCGCAGCAAGCTGACGGGGACTTCTTTTGATTAAAGAGATTCCATTTTTTGTTGTGCACTTTGCACAACTGGCACATCCTGTATTTGATATAATTT
>CAZMCZ010000035.1:3377-8733 GCA_964565145.1 uncultured Pseudobdellovibrionaceae bacterium
CCATTTTTTGTTGTGCACTTTGCACAACTGGCACATCCTGTATTTGATATAATTTTGAGATAGTGATTCTTCTTCTGAAAAATCCACTCTTCTCAATTTTTACAAAGCGCAGTGGCACACCGGCTTCCTCTGCTAGCTTGAGAAAAGAATCTTTCCACACACTGCTCTTTGTTGAGCCTGTTGGAAAAATCCCCACAAGGCCTCCGCCTCTGAGAATTGCTACGGACTCATCCCATGTTTTCTGATTAATCTGTCTTGCATGCTCTAAAGATAATACCTTATCTTTTACCAGCTTTTGGCGCGCAATCGGCAAGGCGCACGATCGTTGCATGGCAAAGACGATTGCCTTGGCTAGTATCGGCACAAGGATTTTTGGCACACCTTTTCCCTGCAGGTCTTTTTTGCACAGATCAATCCTTGTAAACTCTACTTTGATCCATGCTGTAATTTTTTTGTGTGCAAATCCCGCACCCACAAGAAACGGATCAGCATTTGATGTGTGTGGAGTGACAACTACAACACATCCCACATCTTGTTCTGGTATCGCGTAGTAACGATATTGATGCACCAAGCGCATCAAAGGAAAGATGCTCCAACGCGATACCTCATAAAAAAAACAGTTTTTTTGCGACACGAAAAATCTCCTTTCTAATCATAAAAGAACATGAGTACGTTATACTACAGATATCGTTTACGCGCAAGTATAGACTGCTGTCTTTAATTCCACATCACCATCATCCTCTGTGACGGCATTCCACAACAGACATGACTGTCCAATACGACATGCGCCACCACCGCCACACTTCTGTTTCCCCAGAGTGCTGGCCGTTGTTTTGCGTAATTTTGATGTATTTTTACAAAATGTTGTCACACCGCGATTTTTGCCACACACATTATCAAATTCAATGCTCCCAACATTATCTCCCGCATCTTCCAGATTAAATTGTTCTTTGTTGTACAAAACAAGAGACCACTGTCCGAACGTTTTTTGTGTTTTCTCCGGCGTTGTTGTCTTGGTGCTGTTTGTTCCCTCTGCTTCTGTGGCAATTACGCTATTATCAGACTGCACTTCTCCTTGTGTGATGTCCTGCACGACAACGCCATCTGACGTTCCTGCTGATACGGCAATGCCATAAGAATTTTCTTGTTGTGTGTCCGTCTCACGATTGAGAGACGCATCATCGGTGTTTGCCTCATAATCATTGACCGTATCTACGTTTACAGTAGTGTTTTGTGCAGAAAAATCTGCCTGTTGTTTTGTCGTGGAAAGAGATTGATATTGTCCTTGTGGCGTATCAAGCGGTTCATAGATGTCTTTTAGAGAATGCTTCGCCAGAAAAATAAAGCTGATAAGTGTTGCACCCAAAATAAAGCCCAAAAGACCCAAAATCAATTCATGCGAAAATTGTCGTGGTTGCGTCTTCGGTGATGCTGTGTCGTTATGCGATTTGGCACGAAAAGACCCCGCCTTGTGGCGCTTCTTTGTGCTCTTTTCTTTGTGCGCGTCTGCTCCTTTTTTTGTCATATTTTTGTATGATTTATTATTTTAAATATTTTTGCTTTTGTTGGATATCTTTTTTGTGAAAAAAGTTCCCAACATCAATGCCAAAGTATCCCAGAACGGCAATCAGTAATGTCGTTGCCGCCGCTTCGTCGATATTGCCAATCAGTGGCAAATTATCCGGAATAATTTCAAATATGCCAAATGATGGATAAATGATATAGAGTGCAGCAAGGATACCAAGCGCAATCATGAAATATTTTTTCATAGTACTATTATATCACATTAACAAGAAAGAGCGCAACAATGCGTACAGCGCAATCCCTACAAAAATAACCTCCAAAAAAACATTAGAATAATTACGATCAACCCATACACGATACCCCAGAAAAAGACCACCGATCAGATTCATGAGATTATAGATGATGCTTGTTTGCGTGAGGTGTGTCAATGTCAATAGCGCATAGGCACACACGACAAGAACAGCGCCAAACCAGCCGATAATATCCTGATGAGATGTTTGCATTATTTTTTCTTGAGGGTAAGCACGATTAGCATCACAACGATAGCGCCTACGAGGATGATGGTTGCTGTCGGAAGCCATGGATAGCGCGCAAGAAAACGATTCTCAGTGTCGTCGCAAACATCACCAACGCCATCGGCATCGACATCTTTTTGCGCTCTGTTGGGCACATTGGGACAGTTATCTTTTTGGTTTATGATGCCGTCACGGTCAAAGTCCTCACAGGCGTCGCCGATACCATTGGTGTCTTTGTCTATTTGATCAGGATTGGGCGTGGTGACACAATTATCATTAGCATCATTGACACCATCGTCGTCTGTATCGGCCATATGATAAAAATCATTACGCATCGGCGTAAGTGTGGCGCGTGTTGGGCGTGATTCCCTTTGCAATTGTGGCGTTTCACCGGCATCAATCTTCACATAGTGGTCTGCATTGTAGTAGATGCTATACGATGCGCCCGGCTGTGCAATGAAGCGCACATGTTCCACCTGCGAGATTGGTGCGCCAAATTCTTTGAAAAAGATTTCATGAATGCGCAAAACATCACGATACGTTATTTCTATGCGAAAATGATCTGCCGTAATCCGCGGAAACGAAACATGCGCAT
The DNA here is from genome assembly GCA_964565145.1 of uncultured Pseudobdellovibrionaceae bacterium. Taxonomy (GTDB): domain Bacteria; phylum Patescibacteriota; class Minisyncoccia; order Moranbacterales; genus JALWEZ01. The sequence goes on from CAZMCZ010000035.1 coordinate 6,012, forward strand.
TATAAACGTTTTTGCGTGGCAATAATAAGCGCTCTGATCCATCGTCTTGTATCGCGGAGACACGAATGCTCTGTGGCAGTGTGATATGTGGTCCAACATTGATGGTAAAACCATCGGTATCAATCGGACGTGATGCCACGACATCAAAAATCGCCGTCTGCGCAATGATACGACCTTTGGCATCATAACGCTCCGAAAAAGGAAACTCTGCAAAGGTCTCTACAGATCCATCAAACATGGCCTGTGGTGAACGAATCTGTTTGTTTTTGGTGGAAACATCAAATGTGACGCCTTGCTTTTTGCGTCTCGTCATCACGATTGATGGCTGTGGAACGGCTGTCGCATTGTCAACAACGACATGCGTGTCCGGTGTCGCCGGTGCAAATGGCACTTCCACATCTACAACGATTGGCACCGTCCTCTGTGGGATAACAATTTCTGCCTTCTGTTGAAAAAGACTTTTATCACGATCGCTCAATGGATTTTTTGTGGTTTCTTGTGCGCCAACGCTAAGCGGAAGAAGAAGCGCACATAAGAGTAGTGTTTTATACATAGAAATCATTTTAATCTTTATCGTGATGTGAGCGCGCAATAAACGCCGTTGAAATAAACAGTCCGCCAAGCACAAACGCCGTGATGATGCGTACGGGCATTTCCATCGCCCAAAATTCCACCGTAAAAATACGCAACAGAACAATGGCAAAGAGAATTGCTCCCAAAACGCGATACGCTTTGTAGTGTACCGTTGATCCCAAGACATACAAACCGACGCCAAAAACGGTATAAACAAAGAGTGCCACAAAGGAGGCAACGTCATAATCCGCCATAAAGAGATGTGTTGCAATCCATGTCAGCACAACGGCAATTGCAACGCCGATATAAGCAAAGATGCGCATATAGATGACATTTTGCTTATCATTGGTATCTGTGAAATAAATCGTCGCGCCTGTGATAAGAAAAGCACTTACACAACCGACAATCAGTACCAACAAATCCGGAAAAGGGTTAATCATTTCATAGTGCGTAAAAAATGGTTGTGATTTGTATATAATGAATTGCAAGAGATGTAGCGTACTCGCCACAACACCAAGAAGCGGTACCATAAACAAGAGAACACTCAACATGCGGAATGCATTGGTGACTTTTTCACGCATAATGTAGAGCATCAACACGATAAAGATTGCCGCTTCTGCAATAAATGCAATGGTAAGAACCGGTCCGGAAAACTGAATCGTTGTCGCGATGATAATAAGGACAAACGAAACACCACCATAGATAATCGTCGGCGCATGGGAATGTTTTACACGGAAGATGGCATACGACGCCATAGAGAAAAGTAAAATACCGGCAAGGATGAAAAATACTTGAATATCCGTGGGGACAAAAAGCAGTGCAAAGAGAATGTACAAAAAGCCAACACCAACGGCAATGATTGCATCCACTTTTTTGACAACGTGCGACGTAATAATGGTTGCAACGTTTGTCGCATAAAACACCAACGCAAAGATAAGCGCAACAATCATATTTTGCACTGTGGCAGCGCTCTCTCCCGCAAAACGCCTATCAACGATATATGCAAATGCGTAGGCCGTCACAATAACAAGCATCAGTAGTGTGAGTTTTTTCCATCCAGAACGTGCAACAATCCACAGTGTGCCAAGCGTCAATGCAAGCAGATACAGAAAGATTGATTTGATATCAAGTCCGTCAAAGAAAAAGAATGGAATCAGTGCGCCAAAAAAGATCATGATACCGGCGAGATTGATATTTTTTTGTTGCAGAGAAAGTAATGCGACAAAACCAACCGTAATAAACATCACAAAGAGCGCCGCCGTTGCTGAAATTTGCACACTTGCAAAAGATACGCCGGCAAGTGTTGCAATAAAAATGGCGGCAACACCGATGATGATAAAGAGGTTTCCCTGCAAACGTACTACGCGAGCGCGCATTGTACCATAGAGCAACATTGCGATACCAAAGAGATATCCCAGCGTAACGCGTCCAATCTCATTGATCCATCCTTGCTCTGCCGCATAGGTGACAAACCACCCCACCGCAAGGATGACAAGGAGTCCACCGATTTTCATCGGCCAATCATGTCGTAACCATGTTATAAAACGTGTTCCGATGTCGTTGTGTTGTGTGGTCTTTTGTGCTTGCGCCGGAGGCGTTGGTGGCGTTGGAGCATCTTTCATTGTCTGCGATGTGCCATAAAACTTAGCATAATCGTCCTTATGCTCAGGTGATACCACCACCTTGTCGGTGGTTTTGTGTTGCGTGGGCATGTGCGCCGTGGCAGAGCGTTGTACTGTGGGAGAGAGTTGTTGTCCGGATTTAATCTCCTCGGTGGCTTGCTGGGCTTTGCTGTGCATTGGGACTTGCTGTTTGGTCTTTGCTGTGCTCATGCGTGCACTCAATGCATCAAGCTTCCGATCAATCGTATTTAAACGACTATAAATCACGATAAAAAAGATGAGAAAAGCCAACGTAAAGTAAAGAAAAAACATAGACAATCTATTAGTTTATTTATCTTTTTATTATACCACATTTTAAAAAACACAAAACAACGCCAATGGCGTTGTTTTGGAGTAATCGATAATCTCTAACAATATGATTAGCAATCACATAAGTTCACACCTTCGTTGCAAACTTATGGCTTTATCACGTCATCGACAGCCTCATCGATAGCATCACTTGTTGCACTGGCGGCATCACCTGCCAT
>CAZMCZ010000036.1:0-6016 GCA_964565145.1 uncultured Pseudobdellovibrionaceae bacterium
CGTGCAATGAGATTGCCTTGGGCAAATGGTGCGAGGCGCACATCGGTTTTTTGCTCTTCTATGATGTCACGTCGGGCGGCGGGTTTACGCGTCTTCTCTAAATACTTCCGCGTCAAATCAAACGGTGGCACAACACGTATCGCGCTTCCGGTGACCGCATGGATGATATTGATCCCGTCTTTACTTGGAAACGATATCGCACGCAACAACTGCCACGCCTCGTGAATGCGCATCTCGTTGGTGAGGGCAACTTCGTTTTTGTCCAGAGAGTCCTTTGGTGTGATGTCTTTGTTTTTGGCGACGACAAACATCCAATAATTCGCATAGTCCACGCGATCGATATCACGCGCCTGCGCAAACTGTGGCAACGGCGCCACGGCAAAGTGCAATTTGGCGTTTTTGTTTTGTATGGTGTCGTAGTGATAAGAATAATTGATCATCATCGCGACCTGTCCCTCGCCAAAGGCATCCAGTGACCAGTGTTGTGCGTTGTTCCACGTATAGACAGCGGAATCACCGCGCGCAAATTGTGTATAATACTGCAAGGCGCGTTTACCGGGTGTGCGCTGTGTGCCATTAATCGTAACCGGCTGATCAAAAGTGGCCGTATCGCCTTGTGCCATAATCGCGCCACCCTGCATCATCAAAACACTCAAAATATCCACGGCCCGATTGACATTGTCCAGCGTACCGATTGCGGCGGCGCTTTGGATAATGGCATTGCTCTGATCATCGATGCGTGTGATGCGCTCTACGGCATCATTAAACTCCGCCCATGTCTGCGGTGGTTGTGTGATGCCAACGGCATTAAAGATGTCTTTATTGTAATACAGCGCGAGAGAATCCACCGATAACGGCACGCCGTAAATTTCTCCACCATTTATACTATCTGTGTTTTGAATCATGCCATCAGCGACAACAACGTCAACAAAGTTCTTGCGAAAATCCTGCTCATTGATCAGATACTGCGGTGCCGGTACAACCTTACCCTCAAAGTCCGGTAGCCACGAACTATGAATCATAAAGATATCGGGCCCCGTCCCTTCTGCGAGTGCATTGATCAAATCATCTTTATAGGTGTCAATAACCTTTTTCTTATACGTAATCCCTTTGACGTTGGGATTGAGTTTTTCATACGCACCAAAGATGTCAGTATAGTCCGATGATGTATCAAATACGCCCCACACTTCCAGTGGCGTGTCATAGGTAATCACTTTTTCCCTGCGCCCAAACGTAGCCAAAAAAGTGATAAAGAGAACGATAAAGATGACAATTCCCGCAATAATGATTTTTCCACGTTGTGACATATAAATATAGTATAGTAACTTATGCTGACTTTTTGACAAAAACCAGTGCGTAATGCATCTGATCCGTCGGCAATTCCTCGCGCAAGACAAACCCTTTTTCCTCTGCGAGCGCAATCACCTGCTCTTTGCTCAATCGCTGAGAAACATCCGGTCCGATCGTGGCCTTTTCTGTCCATCCGACAATCAACAACGCCCCGTCCGGCTTTAGTACGCGGTGCGCTTCTGCAAACAATTGCTCTTTCTGTGCAGACTGCAAGAGGATTTTACGCATAAAAACGTAGTCAACGTGTTGTGATGGTAATTGACTTCCCTTGTCCGCTTCAAGATTGACGCGTTGCACGTTGACATTGCCGACATTAAATGTCCGCGCCTTACTTTCCAAGACTTCCAGCGCCGACGATAAAACATCAAATGCATACACCGTGCCCTGCGTCTGCGTTGCCGCCGGCAGAGCAAAAATGCCGGGCCCACATCCAAAATCCGCAATCGTCACATTGCCCTTGATGCCAAGTTGTGCAAGAAGCTTTTCTGGATTAAGAATCGGATCATACATAATCACACATATTATTTTTATATTTCGCGCCTTGTGTCTATCCCGTCTACTGGAGACCCGTAGCAGGATCAGCACCGGCATTATTCATCGCGGATGGCTCTTGTGGCATCGTTACATCAGAGTAATCACCGCCAGTTTGCTCCGGCAAATCGGTTGTGGCAGACATTTCTTGTGTGCCAACATTCACACCAAAGAGCTTATCCAGCATCGCGCGCATCATATCTTTGGTTGTCGCGACAAAGAAGCGTTGTGGCGTGACGGTATAGTCGATGGACGCACCTTCCGGTTGTGGGAAATTGATATAACGAATTGTAAAGTCCCGATAGGTACTCTCATGAAAAACCGGATTCTCCAACGTCGGTGGCGTGCCGACAAAAAGCCCGCTAAAAAGTTTTGGCATCTGCCATTCATTGCTCAGTAGAACCTCTTGTGCTTTTTGTGCATCAGCCATATCTACGCCAAGTCCAAAGTAAACATTTTCTCCCTTCTTGTATGCATAAAGTTCAAAGGAATCATTGGTTGCACTCAAAAACTCTTCCGGCAAATCCAAACGAACCATTTGTGCAAACGTACGGAAAGGAAGTGGTATCTGTGCATCATCGACAAACAGAAAGGTCACCGGTCCGACCATATTCTCATCGCGCATTGTCTGTGCGATGGTATTGAGGTGTTTCTTAAAGGTTGCCAGCGCCGTGGTGCGATCAGCCAACACAAGCGTATTTGGAAGATCCATCGAATACGTCATCACATCAATTGGTTCATCTACAGGAGGCACATCAATGTCACCAATTTGTGTATCTTCTGTGTCCTGCATATTTTCTCCATCCAAAATCATCGTGTCTTCCATGTCCGGCAAGGAGACATCACTACGATGAGAAAACCAAAACCATCCGGCAACAATACCCACGACAAGCAAAAATCCGATAGCGCCAATAATGATCATCAAAAGACTGTGCGTTTTGGCATCCTTTTTTTGATCGGTGTAGGCGTCAGAGACAATCGTTTCTTGATTGATCATTTCTTTCTCTGCCGTATCATCTTGCGTAAATGATGGGCGCCCCATGCTATCTTGCGGTGCGGGTGTAGGGGAATCGTTTAGGGTAATCGCATTGTCATCAAGCGTTATCTCTGCCTGCTCTTGTGCCGGTGAAGGTCCATCAGTATCTGCGGACGCTTCTGCAAACGGCGCATTCATTGCATCACCTTCTCCCGCAACAGGCGCTGACTGTGGCGCCGTATCCGCCTGCAAAAAAGGACTTGCTTCCTGCGGTGCCGGTTCTGACGGCGCCACGGGCGGTGGTGTTGGCATTTCCCCGCCGGCATGAGTGGCACGAGGCGCTTGTTGTGGCGCGCTATTTATATCATCATCCATTGTGTGCACCGAAAACTGCGCATCCTGCTCAGGTTCCTGCGCCACCGGTTGCGCCGAGTTTTTTTTCGCCTTTTTTCCCCACATAATTTTATTCTTAATAGTTTATAGCAACAAAAAGCACTGCCGACTGCCTGACAATGCTTTTATTATACCACGCTTCTTTGTTATGCAAAGAATCTTCCTGTGGATGACTTCGATAAACTGTTCCTAGAGCCCGAGAACGTCTTCCACATCTTTTTGCTCTTTCTGCTCTTGTGCTCCTCGCTCTTTATAAGAAGATGGTCGCTCTTTCAATGCTTTCATGGAAAGGTTGATGCGCCCTTTATCATCGATTTCCTTCACTTTTACCTTGACAATATCTCCCTCTTTCACAACATCCGTAACTTTCTCAACGCGTTTGTTATCAAGCTCGGAAATATGCACCAAGCCATCCTGTCCCGGAAGAATCTCTACAAAGGCACCAAAATCCATAATGCGCACAACTTTACCCTCATAGACTTCTCCCGCCTGTACTGTTTTTGTGAGGTTTTCAATCCAAATGCGCGCTTTTTCACCGCCGTCACCATCCGGCGCCGTAATAAAGACACTTCCATCATCCTCAATATCAATAGAAGCACCCGTCTCATCAATGATTTTGTTGATCATCTCACCTCCTTTACCGATGACATCACGAATTTTCTCCGGGTCAATCGTCATCGTGATAATGCGAGGAGCATATGGCGAGAGTTCTTTGCGTGGTTCCGGCAAGACGGCAAGCATTTTATCAAGGATATGTGCACGTCCCGCATTTGCTTGGATGATTGCGGCGCGCAACATCTCCAAGGTAACGCCATCCAGTTTGACATCCATCTGCAGTGCCGTGATGCCTTTTTGCGTTCCTGCGACTTTCAAATCCATATCTCCATAGTGGTCCTCTGCGCCTTGAATGTCTGAAAGGACTTTAAACTCCTTACCGTCCTTGCTTGTGATCATGCCCATGGCAATACCGCTTACCGGACGCTTAATCGGCACGCCGGCGTCCATCAGTGACAGCGTTGATGCGCACGTCGATGCCATTGAGCTTGACCCATTGGACTCCATGACTTCAGACACCAAAAGAATCGTATAGGGGAAATCGTTACGATCCGGCACGACCGGCACAAGCGCTTTCTCAGCAAGCGCACCGTGTCCGATTTCTCGTCGTCCCGGTCCACGATTTGGACGCACTTCACCGACGCAGTATGCCGGAAAGTTGTAGTGATGGATATAGTGTTTTTGCACATCCACTTCCATCGTATCAATAATCTGATGATCACCGGGCGCACCGAGTGTCGTTGCGTTAAGGACTTGTGTTTCTCCGCGCGTAAAGACGGCGCTTCCATGTGTACGCGGTAGTACGCCCACTTCGCACGTAATCGGTCGCACTTCATCCAATGCGCGACCATCGGGACGCTTTTCTGATTCCAAGATGTTTTTGTGCACAAAATCATCTGCAAACTCGTCAAAAACCAGCTCAAAAACATCATCAAACATCTCCGGCACATCATCACCCAATGCAGTAAGAACCGCTTCCTTGGTAGTATCTTTTACCGCAGCGACTTGATTGCCGATTTCTGCCTTTGTGCCGTACAGCGCCGCCTCCAATGATGCTTCCCGCGCCTTTGTGCGAATCAATTCTTCAATGTCATCATCGATCTGCATGAGAAAAGGTTCCGCTTTTTCTTTGCCAATTTCTTCTGTGATTTTTCCGATAAAGGTTGCAATTTGGGCAATGACTTCTTGTCCCGCCTCAAAAGCGCGCAACATGTCGTCATCAGACACTTCCTTTGCGCCACACTCAATCATATTAACCATGTCTTTGGTTCCGGCAAGGACGAGATCCAAGGTTGACTTCTCAAGCGCAGACTTGGTCGGATTGATCACAATCTCTCCATCAATAAGTCCGACGCGCACAGCGGCAACCGGACCGCCCCACGGAATATCACTAATGGAAAGTGCCGTCGATGCCGCAATGACAGCCAACACATCCGGATCGTTTTCACCGTCAAAAGACTGCGCCGTCACAACGACCTGCACATCGTTGCGCATGCGTCCATCAAAAAGCGGACGAATCGTACGATCAACGACACGCCCCGTAAGCACGGCGTCGTCACTTGGACGTCCTTCACGCTTGATAAAGCGTGAGCCCTTGATTTTTCCCGCGGCGTAGTACTTCTCTTCATAATCCACCATGAGTGGGAAATAGGAACGCGCAAATCCCATGCCCTTGCTCATCACGGCCGTTCCCATGACCTGCGTCTCACCATAGCGCACAGTTACGGCACCATTGGCCTGTTTGGCCCACCAACCACTCTCAATAATCAGATCGCGACCGGCAATAGGAAGCGTCCATGTTTTTTTACTCTGCATACACATTATCGTACACGTACCTCAAAGAACACTCCGGTTCCGCTGTACAATTCGAGAGATCTTTACTGCATAGTACCTTCTTACCACACAATAAAGATTCCTCCAGTTTGTACAGTGAGTGACGCGACGTCTTTACTAAATAATTATCACTTTCTCCAAAGAAAAAAGCCTACCATCACTATGGCAGGCTCCGTGAAAAAAGTCAAGTGTGCCACATCACCATGGGCGAAACAACCTCTCCGTTGCAGATCTCGGATACGAACGCTTCACCACCATCTTGCCATTTCTATCAATGGCAACACTCTCCGTTTGTTGATACGGCGAATGCTGTGGTGCCTTGGGATTATTGCCAAACATTGCATCAGACAATCTAGGCGCCAGCCCGGCACGATACAA
>CAZMCZ010000036.1:6116-8705 GCA_964565145.1 uncultured Pseudobdellovibrionaceae bacterium
GATTATTGCCAAACATTGCATCAGACAATCTAGGCGCCAGCCCGGCACGATACAACACATACTCTTTTGCAGAAACGCGGGCAATTGTGAGAGCTAAACACGCGCTACAAAATACCATGATAAAAAAATCAAAATGAAATCCACTGTTACCTCCTTGAAAAAGAATAGTGGGACAATTAATTTATCACAATATAAAAACATGCAAGACCGCCTTACATGTTTTTATCCATCAAGTATAATGTTAGCATGATTCATCTTTACCGCAGTTTCTACACGCATGGAGGTTTGCTGCAAAAACACCCAAAGCAATGGAGATAAGAATCCACTGCGTCCCGGCAAGTCCCCAAATATTTTCACCACCATAAAAGACAACCGCGGAGAGAATCATCGCCAAAACAGAAAGTCCAAAAAGCCCGTGTGCCATCTTGATCGTATTGTGACTATTACACATATCGTTCACCTCCTTTCGTTAAAAATCAACGCTCCCAAGTCACCCCTACACTCTCTTTGCTCCCACGACGCGCCATCGAAAAATACACGACTATTTTTTTGCTGTTTTTTTTGTTGCGCGTTGCGCAGTATTTTTGCGTGACGCGCTTCCCAAGCGCCGTTTGTTATAATTACCGATAAGATAGGCCTTTTTGTCATCACTCATGCTGATAAAGTCATCAAGCGTTTCAATGAGTCGCGTGCTCGTACTCTCACCAAACGCAATGCCTTCGACGCGACAACCGGTCGTCCACTGCAAATACTCCACCAGAGGAATATAATCCCCATCACCGGACGCAAGAATGATAACATCGACCTTTGAGCTCAGCTTAATCGCATCTACGGCAATGCCCACATCCCAATCACCCTTTTTCTGCCCACCGGAAAAAATCTGCAAGTCTTTGGTTTTGATCTCATAGCCGGCATCTTCCAATGCATCAAAAAACTTATCTTCGTGTGCTTCTTCCGTCGCTATGCCGTATCCAATCGCGCGAATAAGCTGACGATTGCCAACGGCCTTTTTGAGCAAATTAGAAAAATTAACTTTTTTGCCATACAACACCCGCGCACTATAATAGAGATTTTGTATATCCACCAAAACAGCGACCCGTTGATTCTTATGTTTCATAAAATTATATACGCTAAAAAATAAATCCTCCCCTCAGACGTTCTACTGTTATTGTACACAGTTTTGTGTACAGCGCCAAATCCGCAAAATACACCCTAAACAAAAACTACTCTCCGTGAGTAGTTTTTGTCTGCTTATTTTGCACGTAATCCCAATTTTTTTGTAATCGCTTTATACGCTTTTGGGTCGTTTTTTGCGAGATAGTCAAGCAATCGCTTGCGCTTTGCGACCATCTTGAGCAATCCGCGACGCGAATGAAAATCGTGAATGTTTTTTTTCAGATGCGCTGTGAGTTTCTTGATGCGCACGGTAAAGAGTGCGATCTGATATTCCGGAGACCCGGAATCTTTGTCATGTCGTTTGACATCTTTGGTGGCATTTGCCTTTTGACGTGTTGTCAACATATGTTTTGCTTCTGCGATAGCATCGTATATCCCCCGATATCAACCACACTATGCGAGAAGAAGTAATAAATTATTGTCTTTACTATAACACAAAAAAATCATTTGACAAGACACACCACTCTTCACGACAAAGAATATAAAAATCCCGCAACATCGTCGTCGCGGGACACAAAGAACAGTCAATGACTCCCTGCTGAGGCATTCTCATCCACATACGTCTCAACGGGGTCATCATAAGGGACACTATGGCCACTTTTGTAAAGTGTATACGCCTGCACAACACCACAAAAGAAGTCATTAAGGTCAACATCCTCTCCTTGGAGGATGATTTTCATATTCCCCTCTTTCACATCTCCCCGAGCAATGCGTTGCCACAGAGAAAGCAGAGCAACCTCATCAAATGCCACATATGGCACTCTGGCATAGGCCAAAACGGTTTCTATCGTCGGCTCAGCACCCTCACTATCAATCGCACGTCGTAGTACTGGGGGCAAAAGACTGCCGGTAGAAATTGTCCAACCACTACAAACGATTTCTGTAAATTGCTTCAAGCAGTCAAAGCCATCCACATCGTTCATAAGCCTTTTTAAAGCTTCTATCTTATCGTCTTTGGTCATTATGACCTCCTTTGTAAAAATACCGGTACCGTTTTTTTATAGCACAAAACGACAATATCTGCAATCCCTATAGCGAACTCCCGCTCACTATTTTCGCAAGGGCAGAAACCACACTCAAAGAAATAAGCACAACGACAATGCCGATAATGCTACTTGTGAGCGCCTTTTTGGCAAAAGCAATGCGATTCATATCGCCACGTGATGTCATATAAAAAATACCGGAAACAATCACGGCAATGACGGCCAAGGCACCAACAAACTGTAAAAGCACCCGCAGTGCACCAAGGACAATCTCACTCAACCGCGGCGCCCCCGTAATAACGCCCGCCGAAACATATTCAATCAATGCCATAGGATATATTTAATGATGATGTAAAACATTTACTAAAAAAGATCACTACAAAATGGCGGCGCCGGAAATTTTTTCTCCCGCTTTTGGTTTCATGATGGT
>CAZMCZ010000037.1:0-5238 GCA_964565145.1 uncultured Pseudobdellovibrionaceae bacterium
AGATTTCTACTCCAAGATGCCGTCAAGGTTAACATCATAAAGCATCTGCTCACCAACATGACGATAAGCGATAATCTCATCCTCGTCAAACCAGATCTTTATTTCTCGCTCTGCCTCTTTTGGATCTTCGGAACAATGAATGAGATTACGTACGGCACGCTCGTCTTGATTGGCGATTTGATAAGAGTCAATGGCATAATCTCCACGAATGGTACCAATGTCCGATGTCGTTGGCTCTGTGCCACCAACAAGTTTTGTTACTACGCTTGTTGCCGCATTCCCTTCAAAAATCATAGTAATAATCGGACTGGCTGTCATATAATCCACCATGACTTTGATAATATCACGCCCATAGTCAATGGCTTCTTTTTCTATTTTTAGACCTGCTTCCTTGCGGTTTTCCACAACACCTTTTCCCTTTGCCTCAAACCACGCATCATCTTTGTTATAGTGATCCCAAATTTGCTGTTCTTTGGCAACGATCATTTTCATTGCCGTCATTTTAAGTCCGACGTTTTCAAAGCGCTTGATGATCTCACCAACGAGATTACGTTGCACACCGTCCGGTTTGATAATGACAAAGGTGCGCTCCTTTTTTGGATGTTGTTTCATAGTGTTCCCCTAATAATTTATTAAATGCATTGTCCCACAAACAAAACAAAAAGTCAAACTGTGGATAATCCGCCATGCAAAAAGCACCCTCGCAAGAGCGCGCTTTTGCATAAAAGAGTAGAGTTTACTCGTCCTTTGTGCTACCGATAATGTCCTCTGCAACATTGTGTGGCACTTCCGCATAATGCGAGAACTCCATCGCATAATTTGCTCGTCCCTGAGACATTGATCGCAACTGTGTCGCATATCCAAACATCGAGGCAAGCGGGATTTCCGCTTCAATTTCTTTAACAAGCGCATTCCCTTCTCCTTGATCATTCATTTCTTTGATTGTGCCACGTTTTGCGTTGATGTCTCCTACGACATCTCCCATAAACTCCTCCGGCGTTGTCACAACGACTTTCATGATTGGCTCCAACAGAACGGGCTTTGCTTTTGCAACGGCATCTTTTACGGCCATAGAACCGGCCACTTTAAACGCCGCCTCGGAAGAGTCCACATCATGATAACTTCCGTCATACAGCGTGACCTTGACATCAACCATCGGATAGCCGGCAATCACACCATTTTCCAATGCTTCTTCAATGCCTTTGGCAGTCGGTTTGATAAATTCCTGTGGAATCACACCGCCCTTAATCTCATCGACAAATTCAAATCCGGCTCCTTGCTCTTGTGGCTCAATGCGGACATGCGCATGACCATACTGACCGCGTCCACCCGACTGTTTGATAAACTTTCCTTCACCCTCCGCTTCTTGTGTAATTGTTTCACGGTACGATACTTGTGGTTGTCCGATATTTGCCTCGACATTAAATTCACGCTTCAAACGATCAATGATGATATCCAGGTGCAATTCTCCCATACCGGAAAGAATCGTTTGTCCCGTTTCCTCATCGGTATGCACGCGCAGTGTTGGGTCTTCACTGGAAAGTTTGCCAAGCGCTACGGCCATTTTTTCTTGATCGGCTTTTGTCTTTGGCTCCACGGCAATAGAAATCACCGGCTCCGGAAAATCAATTGACTCCAAAATCACCTTGTTGTCCGGGTCACAGAGCGTGTCTCCCGTGCGGGTATTTTTCATGCCGACCAATGCGCCAATCTCACCGGCGTAGAGTTCTTCCACTTCCTCACGATCATTGGAATGCATACGCAAAATACGACCAACGCGTTCCTTGCTACCACTCGTTGCATTGTAGACATACGAACCGGCCTTCACGCTACCGGAATAAATACGGAAAAAGATCAACTGTCCCACAAAAGGATCTGTCGCCACCTTAAACGCAAGCGATGCAAACGGAGCATCATCACTTGACTCACGCGTAATTTCTTTCTCCGGGTCATCCACATCAACGCCCACAATCGGTGGAATCTCATTTGGTGCCGGAAGATAATCAACAACGGCGTCAAGTACGAGTTGCACACCCTTGTTTTGCAATGCCGTCCCCGTATAGACAGGGATGATGGTGTTTGCGATAACGCCCTTACGCATCGCCGCCTTTAATTCATCAACGCTGATCTCTTCACCACCGAGATATTTATCCATAAGCGCATCGTCTTGTTCTACGATTTTTTCTACAAGTGTGTCGCGCATTTTCTCTGCGGAATCTTTGAGGTCTTCGGGACATGCCTCACGTACGACTTTTTCACCCATCTTGCCTTCAAAAGTCACTTTTTCCATTGTGAGGAGATCCACAACACCCTCAAAATCACCCCGCTCACCAACGGGCATTTGTGCCGGTACGGCGTGTGGTGTCAAACGATTGACAATTGACTCATAAGCACGATAAAAATCAGCGCCATCTTTATCAATTTTATTGATAAAACAAATTCGTGGCACTTTATATTTATCTGCCTGACGCCACACTGTTTCACTCTGTGGCTCCACGCCTTCCTTACCATCAAAGACGACCACACCGCCATCAAGCACGCGCATAGAGCGCTCTACTTCCACTGTGAAATCCACATGACCCGGTGTGTCAATGATATTAAACTGGTGATCTCGCCAAAAACACGTCGTTGCCGCAGAAGTAATCGTGATACCACGCTCTTGCTCTTGCTCCATCCAGTCCATCGTTGCATCACCATCGTGTACCTCACCAATTTTATGTGAAACACCGGTGTAGTACAATACACGTTCCGTTGTTGTTGTTTTTCCTGCGTCAATATGTGCAATGATGCCGATATTACGCACTTTATTCATGGGTGTTTTTCGGGCCATAATGTTATATTAATAAATCAAAAATAATTATTTTTATATGTCGTCATGAGATTGATGTACACAACTCTCATCGATAGCATCAAGAAATGGATCAAGGTCTATCTCGATGCCAGCGACGTCTACCGTTGGCGCGCTATGCAAAATGCGCAAACGCTTTGTTTGCTTCAGCCATGCGATGTGTTTCTTCTCGCTTTTTCATCGCAGCGCCTTCTTTTTCGCTTGCCGCAAGCAATTCCGCAGCTAGACGTTCCGCCATGCTCTTCCCTTTCTGTTTGCGACACGCTTCGCGAATCCACCGCATAGCAAGTGTTTGACGACGATCTCCCACAACAGGAACCGGCACCTGATAATTTGCACCACCGATACGACGTGATTTGAGCGCCACAAGCGGTGACACATTTTTAATCGCTTGTTCAAAGACATTGACACCGCCTTTTTTGGTTTTTTCATGGATGATATCAAAGGCATCATAAACGATGCGCTCAGCGACACTGCGCTTTCCGTCAAGCATAATCTGCCCGATAAAACGCCCCACAAGGATGTTGTTGTTACGTGGGTCTGGTCGCCATGACTTTTTGTATACTCTTTTTCTTCTAGGCATAGTTCTGTAGTTTAAAATAAGAAAGTTAATGATGTAAAATGTTGTAAAAATAGATTGCAGATCACATGCACCGTTCTTGCGATAATCGTTTTAGCTGTGTAAACAATAAAACTCCATAAATCGCGACAATGGCATGTGCCACTGCTACGTTTACTTCGGTCGTTTTGCGCCGTACTTTGAGCGACCTTGCTTGCGATCCTCCACGCCGGCGCAGTCAAGCACGCCACGCACAACGTGATAGCGAACACCCGGGAGGTCCTTTACGCGACCACCACGAATCATCACAATGCTGTGCTCTTGGAGGTTATGTCCCTCTCCACCGATATAGGCTGTGACCTCCATACCATTGGTTAGTTTGACACGAGCAATTTTCCGCAATGCAGAGTTCGGTTTCTTTGGTGTAACCGTAGAAACTTTGACACAGACACCGCGCTTAAACGGTCCCTGTGATTTGATTGGGCGGTTTTTAAGTGTATTAAAAACCATGGCCATTGCTGGCGACTTCGTCTTTGACGTTTTTCTCTTGCGCGGTTTGCGCTTGAGTTGATTGATTGTAGGCATAGATACCGTACTAAATGAATTGAAATTAAAGGCCTTATCCTAAAACACTTTTATGCACCGGCGACCATGCAAAGTGCAAAAAAGTTTTTTACGTATAAAAAACCATCAACATACTGAAACATCCTTGGGCGTCTTGCCTCTAATGTCTACATTCTGTTGATGGTTCTTAGTATACACCCTAGACAATTATTGTCAAGGCGTATTGTTTGTTCTATGGGCAGGATGGTTGTTTGGATTATAATCCATCTGCCCATGTATCGCCGCCTGTGGAACCCACGACCTACTTTCTGCGTGAATTTCTTGCGCTTTTTGTGCGGAATTGTTATCTCCACGCCGAATAATCGGCATTTCATCTTTTTTTGCCATATCCCCTCTCCTGTTGTTAATAAACGATACCACTATTAAAACACTTCTCTTACAATGTCGCAATGCCAAAGAAAATGCCCCATAGAAGTTGTAAGAAAAAAAGAAATGGCGCGCTCAACCCGGGGATAAAAAGAAAAAACAACACAATAAAAATTCCCCATTGCTCAAGAAACATCCGCACCTTAAATGGTATGTGAAAAAGCGTAAATAACAGCTTTGACCCGTCTAACGGCGGAATAGGCAACAAGTTAAATGTCCCCAAAAGCACGTTCCAAAAAATAACCATGGCAACAAGCACAAAAAGAATAGCCATCACGTTACCACTCACCAATCCGGCAAGTGCCTGCCAATCACTATGAAAAAGTGCCCGTACAATCTGTATCTTGAGATCAGGCACAACGGGCAACACCGCGCCAACAACCGCACCGCCCAATGCCAAAAGATAATTCGTCAATGGGCCTGCAAATGCCACCAGGACATCGCCCCATTTTTTTGTGCGGAGGTTTGCCGGATTGTACGGCACAGGCTTTGCCCAGCCAAAAACAAACCCCGTCTTCAAGAGGATCAGAAGCCCCGGAAGAATAATAGACCCATACAAATCGATATGAGGTAAAGGATCAAGTGTGAGTCGTCCGGCGTCTTTGGCGGTACGGTCTCCCAACCACAAGGCCACAAGACCATGCGAAATCTCATGCAAAATGATACTATACAACAACGTCACGATATAAAATCCGATAATAATAGTAATTTCCATAATAGCTTTTAGCAAAATAATTTACATGCATGATAAGCAGTGTCTCTATCATACCTCATATTTCATTTTTTACAAAAAAACGGGTACTGCATTATGCATATACCCGAAAACAATCGTCTTTTTTTG
>CAZMCZ010000037.1:5338-8606 GCA_964565145.1 uncultured Pseudobdellovibrionaceae bacterium
TAATCCTCATTTTTGAGTCAAAAGAAAAAGGACGAATTTTCAGCTTTTAAAAAACAGTCAATTCCTCCTCGCCTCATAAACACTCTAACACAGCACAGCATCCCCGTCAAAGAAACGGACAACCTTTTTCATAGAACTACAACGCAAAAACTCTTAGACCACACCCAATGCGAGAAAGTAAAATTATGACTTTTTCTGTGGTGGCTCTACCCACTTTCCGTCTTTTTTGATGAGCTCTACAAGGGCATCAATCGCTTCCTCCTCCGGCACATCACGTTGCACAACCTCCTTTGCGCGATAAAGCGTGATGAGCCCCGGCTTACCACCGACATAGCCAAAGTCTGCATCTGCCATCTCGCCAATCCCATTAACGATACATCCCATAATGGCGATGCTCACACCCTTTAAGTGTCCCATGCGTTCTTTGATCTTGTTGGTCACTGTTTCCAAATCATAAAGCGTACGCCCACATGACGGACACGAGATAAACTCCGTCTTGGTAATGCGCCGACGTGTCGCTTGGAGAATACTATAGCAGACAGGGATCTCCACAGCGGGGTCTTCTGTAAGAGAGACGCGAATTGTATCGCCAATGCCGTCCAACAGAAGCGTCCCGATGCCCAGTGTGGATTTCACACGACCATCATCGGCATTCCCCGCTTCCGTTACGCCAAGATGGATGGGATAATCCATACCCTCTTTATCAAGCGTTTGTGCAAGAAGCTGATTTGCTTCAATCATCATCAGAGGATTGGATGCCTTCATTGCGATAATGACATCATTGTAATCAAACTTTTTGAAAATACGTAGATACTCCATTGCACTTTCAACCATACCCTCTGCCGTATCACCATAGCGTGAAAGGATGCGATCAGAGAGTGAGCCGTGGTTTGCACCAATGCGAATGGGCTTTTTGTACTCTTTACATGCATCAATAAACGGCTTTAATTGCGTTTCAATGCGTTCAAGTTCTTCCTCATAAGCACCTTCCTTGTACTCCAAATCTTTCTGCAACTTGGTATCAAAAAGATTACCGGGATTTAAACGAATCTTATCTGCCCACTTCAACGCCTCAAACGCCGCCTGTGGCGCAAAATGAATATCAGCAATCAGTGGCACATCACAGTGATGTTGTTCTTTTAAGATTTTTTTGATTTTCCCGATTGCCTTGGCATGCTTTGGTGTTGGCGCGGTGATGCGCACAAGTTCCGATCCCGCCTCCACGCATGCAAGGGTTTGCGCGACCGTGGCGTCAATGTCCATCGTGTCTGTGTTGGTCATTGTCTGTACGCGAATTGGCTCGTCACCGCCAATGCCGACATTGCCCACCATCACGACACGCGTCTTACGCCGTTTTTTGAGGATACTCATACTATTGTTGTTAAGAAATTAATAAAAACCTCAGCCAAAATTTATTTCTTTTTCTTTTTACGGGCTTCTGTCAATTCTGCCGGTTCCGTAAAGGACATCTGCTCTTCTATGGGATCAAGAGACTCATGCACGGCGCCATTATCTACAAAATAATCAACGATTTCTTGTACCTTATGCTCCGGCGCACTGGCTCCGGCACTCAGACCAACGACGTGTTTGCCATCAAACCACGCAGTGTCTAACTCTTCAACCGTGTCAAGCAGATGCGCCTCAGTGCCGGCTTCACGTGCTACTTCCACCAAGCGATTGGAATTTGATGATGTCACAGATCCGACAACAAGCACGACATCGGTCTTCTGCGCAAGAATCTTAATTGCTCCCTGTCGGTTTGTCGTCGCAAAACAAATATCGCTTGCCGGTGGCTCCGTGACATGGCGATACCTTTTTTTGATTGCTGTGATGATTTTTTGTGTTTCTTCAATGCTCAGCGTCGTCTGTGTAAGAATGACGATGTTGTCATCCGGCGCATAGGATAATGCCGCAACGTCTTCCAGCGTATCAACTAACGGCACCGTGACGCCAAGTTTCTCTGCTTCACCAAGCACACCAATTCCCTCCACGTGCCCCTTATGCCCCACATAAATCACCTTATACCCATCGCGGAGATAGCGTACGATTTCTATATGGACCTTTGTCACCAGTGGACACGTCGCATCAATCACCTGCACACCGCGACTGCGCGCTTTCTCAAAATCTTCCGGCGGTGAGCCATGTGCGCTAAAGACAGCCACGGCACCCTCTGGAATTTCCTCTACACGCTCCACCGTGATAGCGCCTTTGGCCTCCAAATCCGCCACAACCGTTTTATTGTGCACGATAGCATGTTTCACATAGACCGGCGCACCAAAAATCTCCAAACAATCATTGACAACATCAATAGAACGCGCAACACCGGCGCAAAATCCTCGTGGAGAAACAGTGATAATTTTCTTAATCATAACAATAGGTCAATAACTACCTTAAGCGTAGCGCATTTTTTCATCCGACACAAGTTTACATAAGGGTT
This sequence comes from uncultured Pseudobdellovibrionaceae bacterium, assembly GCA_964565145.1. Classification (GTDB taxonomy): domain Bacteria; phylum Patescibacteriota; class Minisyncoccia; order Moranbacterales; genus JALWEZ01. Next base: position 7,776 of record CAZMCZ010000037.1, read on the forward strand.
TCTCCTATCAAAAAAAAGAAATTGAAATGACACCACGCTATGTGTGTCAATACGTGGCGTGGTTTTTTATTTTTTCAAATGCCAAATCTTATCTGTGCACATCACAAAGCCCTCTTTGCCAAGCGTGTGTAGTATTTCTTGTAGCCACCGCTTATCTCGTCGCCCATCCCAATCTTTTTTAATCGCCACACCAATCTCTTGCACTGTTGCATCCTGCGTCCGCAAAAGTGTAATGATACGCCCACGATAAATCCGTCGTGGGACATGCTTACCCATTTCCCTCCGACCGACTTCCTCTTTTTTCTTTGCAAAATCACCCGCACACGGATAGGAGGCACAAAGTTCCTTCAAGGGACACTCTTTGCACTGTGGGCGACGCTTTGTGCAAACCATTGAAGCAAAATCCATCAATGCCTCATGCCATATGCGAGATTGCCCCGTTGGCAAAAAATCCTCTGCCACCTTTTTTTGTGCCTGCTCTGCAAGAGGCCTACGTGAACACAACCGCCCCAAAACCCTATCAACATTTACATCTCGCGCGACCAAGTCTCTATTTCGCCCAAAAACAAGAACAGCGTGTGCCGTATAAGGACCGACACCGGGAAGGCGCATAAGCGCATCAACCGTTTCCGGAAACGTCCCCTGAAACTCATCTAAAATGATTTGTGCCATCTTGTGGAGATTGAGTGCGCGACGATTGTATCCCAATCCCTGCCACGCGCGAATAACCTCTGATTGTCGTGCGTGTGCCAATGCCTTTACCGTGGGAAATCGTTCAAGAAAGGCACTATACTTTTCTTTCACCTTTGGGACGTTGGTTTGTTGCAACAT
>CAZMCZ010000038.1:0-8447 GCA_964565145.1 uncultured Pseudobdellovibrionaceae bacterium
AAGATACACAACGCCATTTATGTACTATAGCGCAAAAAGAAACATTTTACAATGTTACTAAAGTATCATAAATACACTTTCATTTACTCTATTGTAAAAAAAATAATCAAAAACATTTTGTTGACAATATTGCCACTTTATATTATAGTGGCAATTGGTTTATATGCCTACCTGTTTATTCAAGATTAAAAAACCAATAGTTTTTTTACAATTATTTTATAGGAGAAAAATTGTGTCAAACAGTGATTACTTCTTAGACAATCCACCTTTGCAACCAAAAAGAGATGTGGCTAAATATATAGCCCATTGTGGATTTTGTGTTCCTCATATTTTTGATAATAAGTCAGATGCACTTACATTTATTGATAATGGAGGATCAATAATTATGCGTAGCGAACATGTAGATGAATACTCTGGCATGGCTGGACTACGTCGTAGTTATATAGTAAACAGTGGACTATTGTCTGATTCAAAAAAATACTGTAGCACATACGGCACTGCTATAGACTGGAAGTTGGAACATGGAATGAAGCCTATAACCAGGCTGGGTGAAGCTCGTAAAAAAATATTTAATCAAATGACTGCACTCCCTCAAAAGAAAATGGAACAGTGGCTCACACAAATAGATATGCCTTTATTAAAAATGTACACAAAGCTAAAGGGAGAAGAATGGATCCAGTTTCAAAATAAGGCAAGCTATTCCTACTGGGAATATATTGAGGGAATTAACTGCTATATAATTGCAGATAATGCTATACAAAACCGTTACCATATTTTTATGGAAGAGCCTTATGTTGATGGAGGAGAACAAGGTTCTCATAAAGGGTATTTTCTAGTAGATGGAAGTGATATATCTTATAATGGATATGACGATGCTCAATGGGAATTAACTGCTGTCAAGAATATTGAACGTATAATTAATTTCTACAATAGTGTTCGTCATCTTGAGCGATTCAACGCAAATCATTGCCCTATAATGGAGTTACAGATCACCAAAAGCGAAATCTATTTCTTACAATATCACAGAAGCCGCGATATAGAATTGGCAACATTTGAGTTAACAAGAAATGCAACAGACAATGAAGTGGATGCCCTACTTGTACGGGGATCAACGCCACCAGAAGGTATTATTCTGCAAACACATGCTTATTATAAAGACTTTATAATTCAACCAGAAGATGCCTCATTTGATCTCCATTACAACTTCGCATTTACTGAAATTATGACTCGACAAAGAAAATGTATGTTCATAACTCAGCCTGAATTGGCATGGATAAATTTAGAATTACAAACTGGACATCTTCTATATTCCACATTATTCAATCCGCAAGTATCCGTAATTCTTCCAAAAGAATATACTGATTCATTACATCTTAAGGATCTCTATAAAAAAACAAAACCTGGACAACCAGCGAGTCTTACATTTCGAGTGATTTCAGATGGACGGAAAGGTTATATAAAACAATTATAACCAATTATCAGGTGAAGTTTACTAAAAAGTAAACCGCTCCCTGATTTTTTTATTTTTAAAAAAATATTATATCCAATATAAACGATCTAGTCATATAAATACCTCCCTCTTATATCTCCAAATCTGCAACCGTAAAGACGACATCTTCTCCACGATGGATGTTGCCGGAAATAAATTTCCGCGCAAGCGCATCGGCAACGGTTTCGTCAATATAGCGCAAAAGAGACCGCGCACCATAGAGTGGATCATAACCGTTTTCCATGATAAACGTCGGCACATCCGGATCAAAAATGATTTTGATATTTTTTTCCTCTTCCATGTGCTCTGCAAATTTTTTCAGTAACAACTGCGTGATGCGCAATACTTCATCACCCTTAAGCGGATGAAAAACGATAACGTCATCAAAACGGTTGATAAATTCCGGACGGAAAATACCCTGTTGTGTGATGTGTTCCAAGATGTCTTTTTTCATGACATCATACGTATGCCCCGCTGTGAGATGCTCTTGGATGAGTTGCGAACCGGCATTGGATGTTGCAATGATAATCATTGATGTAAACGTAATCTTGACGCCAAAAGCGTCATGGACAAATCCTTCATCCAAGATTTGCAAAAACACATCAAGTACTTCTTCCGTCGCTTTTTCCAATTCATCGAGAAGGAGCAGTGCATAGGGATGTTCACGCACGAGTGACGAGAGATGACCCTTTTTATTTTGTGCGCGCGAACCGATAAGCCGGGCTAGTGCCTGTGGTCCATTGTACTCACTCATGTCCAAACGAATCATTTTGTCCGCCGTGCCAAAATACTCTGCAGCCAGCGTTTTCGCCATCTCCGTCTTCCCCACGCCGGTTGGTCCGAGAAACAGAAAGCTCCCCGCAGGACGATTGCCACGCGCCATGCCACTGCGCATGCGACGCACAGCATTTGCCACGGCGCGCACCGCTTCGCTCTGTCCGATAATGCGCTGATGGAAGGCATCCTCTAATCCCAAGAGGTGTTCTTGTTCATCGCTGGTGATGTCGCCAACGGGCATGCCGGTTTTTTGTGCGACAAAATTCAATACAGCCTGTGCTGTGATGGGCGCCTGCATCATGTTGTTTTGCCATGCCACGATCATCTGCATGGCAAGGTCAATGGCGCGTTTTGGCAGTGGTGCCGTTTGCATGTACTGCGTAGACGCGCGAACGATTTCGCGCAATGCCTGATATGTGAAAACCGTTGTATCGTTATCATAAAAACGCATAAACAATGTCTTCATCGTCTCGTATTCATTCATTTCCTTGAGATGAATGATATCAAAATGCGCAAGGAGCGTTTGTGCATTCTCAATACTCTGGTGAAAAGCTTGTTCCGTGGTAAGGGCAATCATACGAAAACTTGGCAAGTCGGCATACTTCTCGATAATCGTCGCAAAAGAAAATCCGCGATGTTGCTCTTGCATATACTCATCAAAGTGCTCTACGACCAAGATGACATTGCCCGCATACGCCGCCTCATGAAAAAGATTGTGAAGTTCATATTCTGCATCACCGCCACGTTCTTGCGCATACGAAACGACGGCGCCCAGATCAATGCGCAAAACACGCGCATGCAAAAACCGTGGCTCTTTGTAATGCATGGTCATAATTCTGCGGACAAATTCATAAACCAACATCTTGCGACCGATTCCCGGCGCGCCCAAGAGAATCGCATTATTTTCTCGTGGACGCAACAAGATCAATTCGAGCATTGCCATCTCGTCTTCATGCCCATAAAACGGCATCGTGCTATAGGATATTGGCGCTTTTTTTGTCAAGTCCTCCACAAAACGATCAAGGTGTGGCGTATATCCATAGTGCCACCACAGTGCAAGCGGTCGAATCCGACGCAAGCGTTCCTCGGAGAACCATTGTGCGCGATTTTCACGTTGGATCTGGCGCGTCATCTCCCATGTGATAACGGACTCACATTCTTCAAGTGTGATGTCGTGTGTACGGAGGAGTTTTTTGAATGCTTCGATATCTTGTAATGCTATTGCCGGCACGGCGTCGGCACGAATACCAATGCGTTCCCAGACACGATGAAACCACGGCTGTTGTGCAAGCGTGATGATGTCCATCTCCGTGTATGGTCTGTGTGCAGAGTGTTTATAAAGAACCAACGCGCGCGCGACGACAACGATTATGACAAGAAGAAGGCTTACGCCAAAAATCCACCATGGTGTAAACATCAGCGCAAGCGCCACGACAACCCACAATGGTGGCACAAGAAAAAGGACAAAAAGCACCAGTCCGCCAACTGCCACGATAAAAAAGGCACTCACACCCGCTAGAATTACAACGATACGCACCGTCGCACCGATAATGCGTGAGAAGAGATTCCACGTTATCCGTTGTAGGGACCGCAGAGGATTAAAGCCACGCCAATTTTTCAGTGATACATCGCGATGCCATGGTGCAAACAGCGTTCGCGCAAGAAGTCCGAGAGAAAAATAAAACGGAATAAACATCAAAAACCGCATCCACGCATCGCTGTAGAGTCGTATCCCTCGCGTATAATACCATGTCAAAAATAATTGTTTTTTGTTCATGTTTTTGTTTGCTCTTATTATAGCACAAATGCCAAAAATCTGCGCATTACAATAATCACACACCCATGCTATAATGTGAGAAAATACGGCCTATGACACACCACCAAACAACTGACAATCAGTTTGTGCAAACAATCATTGTAATCATCCTTTCGTATGCGTGGATTGCTTTTCTGTGTGCGCTGTTGGGTCTTTTTCATGTTTTGTTTGTTTTTTTCTTGTGGGGCGTTTCTCTCTTTGCTTTGTTTAAAATGCGTATAATCCATTTTGTGCGTCCGACACGCATTATCTCTCACGCAATGATTGCGATAGGTGTTGTCAGTGCTGTCCTTCTTTTTACAAGCACGCCAAGCGTGTTTTCCGGACGTGATCATGGGACGTTGAGCTCTGCCGCTTTTTCTCTCCAAAAAAATCACACACCGACATTTCACACCGAAGAGTCCGACGCCTTTTTTGCACTTTATGGCCCGGGGAAGGCGCTCCATTTCCCCGGATTTCACTATACGCGTGACGGCGCCCTTACACCGCAGTTTCCGCTTCCCTACATTGCATTTCTTGCGGGATTTGTCGGGTTGTTTTCTTCCTATGGCATCATCATTGCAAATAGCGTTCTCTTTTTTCTCTTTTTTATCACAATAATCGCCTTTGCACGCACAGCTCTTTCGCCGTACTTTACGTATTGGCTTGGCGCGCTTTTGTTGAGCGCTCCACCACTTCTCTATGTCGCATCACGCTCGCTTTCCGAAAACCTCGCCAATGCACTCTTGTTTTCTGCACTTTTTCTCTTCTTTAGCATAAAAAAATCCCCCACGACATCATCACTTACTATCCTCTTCTTCACACTCTTTCTCTTGCTTTTCACACGGATTGAAGGCCTATGGATTTTTAGTGCCGGCATGATTGCCCTTCTCTTGCTCCCGGACGTGCGCGCGCAGTTACGCGCAAAGGCACGCACATATTTGCCACTACTTTTTGCGACAGTGTTTACCGTTATACTCCTCGTCCTCATTGTAAATACGGCGTTTTACAAAACGATGGCAGAAGTGTTTTTCTCAACACTGCCACTGAGCAGTTCCACATCCATCGATGCCTCCGCCTCCACCAATCATCAGTTCCTTCTTGGCGTCCTCTTGTTTTATAATATCCTTATCCCGCTTCTTTTGGCTATTGCCGGCGTGATCATTCTTGCACTAAAGAAACGCTACGCACTTCTATTGCCACTGGCACTTACCGGGCCATTATTTCTCTACATCATCGCACCGCAAATTACGCTGGACGCTCCTTGGATGGTGCGCCGTTTTGTCTTTGCGTTGCTTCCGCTTATGCTTTTTTACATGCTCTTTTTTCTTGCATTCCTCCGGCAAAAAACATACGGCATCATCTCCACACTCATTCTTATCGCCCTTGTTTCTTATAATATTTTTATAAGCGACAAACTCCTTGTCCCGGTAGACCATGCAACGCTCTTGTCTTACACGCAACACCTTGCAGAGCACACGCACCCGACAGACCTCATCTTGCTCTCGCCAAATGTCTCCGGTGATCATTTTGCCATGTTGGGCGCACCACTACGTACGATTTACAATCGTCATGCCGTGTATTTTTTCAATCCCGATGATTGGAAGCGCCTCAATACAGATGCGTTTACGCATGTCTTTCTTGTCGTTGCAGAGCAAGACCGTCCTCTGTACGACAAACTTCTTGCACACAGCATAAAAGAACAATCCTTTGTCATCACCGATGCCGTCCGTCCACCACAGACCACACTTCCCCTCACTCTAACGCAGAGCCACACCACAACCAAAAATACCATCTATCAACTAAAATAACATCCTATGACCTTCCCCGGCACAACACTCTTACGACACTCCGGTAGCGATCTTCATCTCTATAAGCGTCTTCGCGGGGTAATTCTTGTTCTTTTGTTCTTTGCTGTGGGATTTTTTTTGATGCGCGTGGTGTTTCCCCATGTGTCTTTTGCATATAAAAAAGACCTGCACTCACTTGCCAACACCATCACGCGTCCGGAATCTTTACAAAGTATACGCAGCGCGACATCGTTTAGCGTCGTGACACCACTGACGATTGATACGGCAAAAATAACCATAACCCTGGATGATTCTTCACCTCTTGCGACAACACAACCGCTCTCTCTTTATAAATCCTATGGTGGATTTTTCTATCCACCTGCGGAAAAAACCCAAGAAAACCCTCCTCAACCGCCCGCACAACTCTTCAAAGAAAACAACGGTGTCTTTGTCACCAGCCAAAAAGAAAAACATTTCTTTGACACGCCAGAAACACTCCGTGCAAGCGGTTATTCCTTTTCCATGCTACATGATACGTTACCACAAGAGATCGCTCGGTACAAAAAAGGCAAGATTTTCTCTCTCTCGTCCTATCACCTCCCCGATACGATTTATTACACCACCGACACCAAACGCTATTTCCAAATCACCCCGGAAAAAACCCTTCGTGAAATCACGCCCCCTCCCGCATCATCCGCCATCATTGCCGTACGCGAAAGCGCAAAAACAACACACGCGACCTGCACACTGATAAAAAACTTCCTACGCAAAAAGACCCTCTCATGCACCATACACCTCGCGCAATTGAGCGACCTTCCCGGAAAGCGCTATCTCTTCATGCTCCCCAACCTCACACCAAAAGACATCAAAGAAATCCACGTAACCCTTTCAAGCGCGCCAACGTCTGCCAATTTTTCTCTACGCTTGCAAACACTCAAACACCTCATTCGCGATCGTTTCACTCTCTAACACCTCATCTATGCACAACAAACCACAACCCTCTCTCCTTATCTCTGCTATTCTTCTTGACGTCACAATGCTCTGGAGCATTGTTGTCGCGGTAGCCCTTGTCGTTGATCTTGTTCTGCCACAGAGCATGGATCACTTTTTTCACATTGGAACACTGTTTATCGTTCTCTTTTTTCTGCTCTTTCTCTGTATCATCACTCTCCCCAAAAAAGAAAAAACACCGCCGGAGAAACCCACACAAAAACGATTATGGCTCTTTATCGCCGGCACTGCCCTTCTTTTTCTCTTTACACTGCACACCATTTCACTGATAAGCATTCTTCTGATTATTGGAACATTTATCGTCTTTGTAATCATCGCACAGAAGACACTGCCCTAAAGACGATGAAAAACGTCCAGTGTTTTTTGCGCGCAGGTATCCCACGAATACTTCGTGAGTTGTTTTGTACCATGCGCAACCAAGCTCTGTGCGTGCTCTTTATCGTCTAACAGTCTCTTAATCTCTGTGGCAAGTTTTTTCGTGTCCTGTGGTGCAAAATACTCTGCGCCATCTCCCGCAATCTCCATAAGACTTCCACTATGTGCCACAAGCACCGGCACACCACAGGCAAACGCCTCCAAAACAGTCATCCCAAATCCTTCTTCTCTACCGGGATGCACAAAAACCGCAGCACCAGAGAGCAATGCTTTCATCTGCTCAAAAGAAACGCGTCCCGTAAAAATAATGTCCGAAGAAAAAACAGACTCCTCTGCGCGCCGATGCGTCTGCGTCGCCATCCACGCATCGCCACCACAGAGCACCAATTGAAGATCGGGGACGTCTTTTTTGACGTGTTCAAATGCCTCGATTAACGTAATCAGATTCTTGCGAGGTTGGATTGCGCCGGTATAAATCAGATAACGTCCCGTAATTGCATATTTTTGAAAAAGGTTTTTATCCCCGCTATACGAACGTGCATCCCATGCGTCAATATCAAAGCCGTGATGAATAACGGTAATGCTTTGCTCCGGACGCTGTGGATAGTGGGTTAGAAGCTGTTTTTTTGTGGCGTGAGAAACGGCGATGAGATGGTCGGCATGCGCCACGACAAAATCCGTGTGTAAGCGTAATTTCCTCACATCGGCATTTACAAACATTTCCGGATAATCCAAAAACGCCAAATCATGGATTGTCACAACCGTTTTTGTTTTTCTGCTTCTGATGCGTGGCATATTATGCAGAGGCATCCAGAGAACGTCCGGAGGCTTTTGAAACAGTGCATGCGCAAAACGGATCTGCGTCCATAGGGGCATGGGTGCTAATCGCTTATCTCGGTAGAGCGGTGTCTGTGGCAGTGCATACTGTCGTTGAAACGGTCGTTTATGAAAAAGAAAAAAAGTATCATCCGGTGAGAGACGATAAAACCGCTTCAAAAGTTCGGAAAGATAGACGCGTGTTCCATCGACGCGAGTTTCTTCCAATTCTGTCGTGTGAATGGCAATATCCATACTCCTATTATAGCGTACTCTCTGCCAGAAAAATCTTATCCCTCAAAAAAAGCAATGTCGCAAGCATCATCAAGAGAAAAAGTACCAACGCGCGTGCGCACCAAACCGGAAAGAAATGCACCCGTTCCCAATGTTGCTC